>JAQCJS010000215.1 GCA_027592975.1 Chloroflexota bacterium | reverse complement strand
GGATGCGGCGGCGCTGGCCGCCGAGATCGCGCGCCCGCAGGCACAGTACGTGGACTCGTTCGAGGAAGCGGTGGACCGCATCGCGGTCGGCCTGCGCCCGGGCGATGTCTGCTTCACGCTGGGCGCGGGCGACGTCACGGAGCTCGGCCCGATGATCCTCGAGCGGCTGGAGGCACAGCGATGACCTCCCCGCTGGCCCGCCAGAAGCTGGGCGTGATCTTCGGTGGCCGCTCCATGGAGCACGAGGTCTCCGTGGTCTCCGCACGAGGCGTGATGGCGCAGGCCGACCCGGAACGCTTCGAGGTGGTTCCGTTCGGGATCACGCGTCACGGCGCCTGGCTCACGCCGGAGGAGACGGGCGCCCGCCTGTCAGAGGTAGAGCGCGGCGACACGCGCTCCCTGGGCGAGGACAGCGGCGACGGCGTGTTCGACTACCCGGATGTCACCGCGCTGCTGCGCGAGATGGACGCCGTCTTCCCGATCGTGCACGGCACCTTCGGCGAGGACGGCACCCTGCAGGGCCTGCTGGAGATGGCGGAGATCCCGTACGTCGGTTCCGGCGTGGCGGCGAGCGCCGTGGGCATGGACAAGGCGCTGATGCGCGCGGTGTTCGCGGCGCACGGCGTCCCGCAGACCGCCTATCTGGTGCTCACGGATGAGGAGACGCGCGCGCCGTCCTCGGACACCCTCCGGCGCATCGAGAGCGAGATCGGGTACCCGTGCTTCGTGAAGCCCGCGAACGGCGGCTCCTCGGTCGGCGTCTCGCGCGCCGCCTCGCGCGAGGACTTCGGCGAGGCGCTGGCGGAGGCCGCACGCTACGACCGCAAGGTGCTGGTGGAGGCGGCGGTGACCGGCCGCGAGATCGAGTGCGCGGTGCTGGGGAACCACGTGCCGGAGGCCTCCCCGCTGGGCGAGATCCGGCTGAGCACGGAGTTCTATGACTACAACGCCAAGTACCTGGACGACTCCGCGGAGCTGATCGTGCCCGCGCCGATGGACGCGGCGTCCGAAGCGCGCGTGCGCGAGCTGGCTGTGCGCGCCTACCGCGCGCTGGACTGCGCCGGCCTGGCGCGCGTCGACTTCTTCCTGGAGCCGGACGGCGGCGTGAAGTGCATCGAGGTGAACACCCTGCCGGGCTTCACCCCGATCTCCATGTACCCGCGTCTCTGGCAGGAGGCGGGCCTATCCTACCGCGACCTGATCTCGCGGCTGGTCGACCTGGCGTTCGAGCGGTTCGAGGAGGTGCGCAGCCGTGCGTAACCTCTTCAACCTGTTCGGCCTGCTGGATCGCGGACGGGGCGACCGTCGCGGTGCCTCGCACGGCCGCGCCTACCCGCAGACGGCCCCGGCGGCGCGCCGCTACGAGCGTCCGGAGGTCGGTCGCGCCGAGTACGCCCGCCCGGACTACTCCCGCCCGGAGTACCGCGCCGACCGCCGCCGCCCCCAGCAGGAGGTCAACTGGCGTCGCCGCGGCATGTTCGCGCTCACCGGCCTGGTCGCGGGGGCGAGCATCGCCGGTGGGGTCTGGCTGTACGAGAGCCCGGTATTCCGGGTGCGCGTGATCGATATCCAGGGCGCACAGATCGCGGACGCGCAGGAGATCGCGAAAGCGGCCGGCGTGTCGGGCTCCTCCATGCTCACGCTGAGCCTGGACCGCGCGGAACAGGCGGTCGCGAAGCTGCCCGCCGTGAAGACGGCGAGCGTGACGCGCGATTGGCCGCACGGCGTGCGCATTGACGTGACCGAGTACCAGGCGTGGGGCTACTGGCAGGCCGGGCCGGAGCGTCTGGTGATCGACGAGACGGGCCGCGTGCTGGAGCAGTCGCGCCCGCCGGCCGCGGACGCCCCGACGATCGTGGAGGTCGCTTCGGCCGCCCCGGACGCGAAGGGCGTGACCACCGACCCGGACACCGTGCGACTGGTGCATCGCCTGCGCACGGACGGGACGTTCGACCGGCTGAAGGTGAAGCCCACCTCGTACATCTTCCGCCGCGACCGCGGCCTCACCGTGATCGTCGCGGACGGCCCCGCAGCGGTGCTGGGCGACTCCAGCAACTACGAGTTCAAGGTGCGCACGTGGGCGGCGCTCCTGGACCAGGTGCGAGCGGGGCAGGTGCCGCGGGTGCAGGCGATGCAGGGACTGGCCACGGCCACCCCGCGTGCCGGCCAGTCGGAGGCGATGGCCTCCGAGATCGACCTGCGCTTCGGCAGGAACGTGGTGCTCCGATGACAACCATGACGACCGTGCTTCCCCAGCACACGGACGGAGGCCGCTGATGGCCAACCGCAGTATCGCCGCGATCGACGTCGGCACCACGAAGATCTGCACGATCGTCGCAGAGGTGACACCGCTCCACGAGCTACGCATCCTCGGCGTGGGCATCGGCCCGTCGGCGGGCATCACACGCGGCGCGGTGGACAACATCCACGCCGCGATCGAGGCGATCGCGTCGTCCGTGGAGCGGGCGGAGCGTGCCTCGTCCTCCCGCATCCTCTCCGCGCACGTCGGCATCGCCGGCCCGCACGTCTCTTCGATGAACCAGCGCGGGATCATCGCGATCGCGGATCCGCGCAGCCCGATCACGGAGTCGGACATCCACCGGGCGCTGGAGAGCGCGCGCATTGTGAACGTGCCGAACAACCGCGAGGTCGTGCACGTGGTCCCGCGCTACTACCTGGTGGACGGCCAGGATCATGTGATCGACCCCACGGGGATGTACGGCTCGCGGCTGGACGTGGAGACGCACATCGTCACCTCGTCCGCGTCGTCGCTCTCCAACCTCGTGCAGTGCGTGCAGGGCGCGGGCGTCCACGTGGAGTCGCTGATCCTGGAGCCGCTCGCCTCCGGCGAGGCTGTGCTGTCCGAGGAGGAAGTGCAGCAGGGCGCGGCGATCATCGACATCGGCGGCGGCACCACGGACATCGCGGTGTACGTGAACGGTGCGGTGATCCACACGGCCGTGCTGCCCGTGGGCGGCATGCACATGACGCGCGACCTCGTTGTCGCGCTGCGCGTGCCGCAGCCCTCCGCGGAGGCGGCGAAGCGCGCGCACGGCCACGTCATCCCCTCCATGGTCCCTGAGGACGAAGAGGTGGAGATCGAGGCGTTCGGGTCGGAGGGCACCAAGACGGTCTCCCGCCGGCTGATCGCGCAGGTGCTCCAGGCGCGCACGGAGGAGATGTTCGAGCTCGTCCTCGCCGAGATCCGGCGTGGCGTGGATCCGGACATGCTCTCCGCGGGCGTCGTCCTGACCGGCGGCGCGTCCACCACGCCCGGCATCGACATGCTCGCGGAGGACGTCCTCCGCCTGCCCGCGCGGGTGGGCCGGCCGAGGCACCTCGCGGGGCTCTCAGACATCCTCCACGACCCGGCGTACGCAACCTCCGTAGGTCTGCTGCGCTGGGCGTTGAAGGAGCAGGAAATCCAGTTCCGTTCCTCGCTGATGCCGGTTCCGGCACTCGGCGGGTTGTTCAGGAAAGTGGCGCATCTGATGCGCGTCGTTCTCCCCCAGTAGTTGTCGGACTGAGTTGAGCGACAGAGAGGCAGGCACGAGATGACGATCACCGGAACGGCGGGCGGCCAGGA
>JAQCJS010000214.1 GCA_027592975.1 Chloroflexota bacterium | reverse complement strand
CTCCAGCACCTCATGGTCGGTGGCGATCGCCGCCAGCGCCCGTTCGAGGCCGACAGGGTTGCGCGTCAACTCCACCGCGGTCGCGTCCGCCAGGTACTCGCGTTGGCGGCTCACGGAGAGCTGCACGAGGCGCGCCGCGATCGGGGCGAGGATCGCGAGCGCGATCGCGACGACCATCATGATCGCCTGCGCGCCTCCGCCGCCCTCGCTCCTCGACCGGCGGCCGTGGCCGCCGAACCAGAGGCTGCGCATGAACATGTCGGAGAGCAGCGCGATCCCGCCCACCAGCACGCCGATCAGCAGCAGGAACCGGATGTCCAGGTTGCGGACGTGTCCCAACTCATGGGCGATCACGCCCTGGAGTGCCTCGCGATCCAGTTTCTGCACCAGGCCCGTCGTGACGGCGACGGAGGCGTGCTCCGGGTCGCGGCCGGTCGCGAAGGCGTTGGGCGCGGTGTCGTCGATCACGTAGACCTTCGGCATCGGCACGTTCGCCGCGATCGCCATCTCCTGCACCACGTTGATCAGCTGCTGGTCGCGCACGGGGTCGGCCGGGGTCGCCCCGGACGCCGCGAGCACGATCGCGTCGCCCCGGAAGTACGAGCCCAGTGACAGCGCGACGCCGAGCACGACCGCGAGCACGGTGAAGCCCGCGCCTCCTTCGATCGCGCCGGTGTACGCGAAGCCGACGCTGAAGCCGAGCGCGGCGAGCATCAGCCCGACGCTGAGCATCAGCAGCAGCGACAGGCGCCGGTTAGCCGCCTGCTGGGCGTAGAAGGTCGATCGCATGGGGTCCGCCGGCTAGCGGAGACGGACCTCGGGCACGGCCTGTGCCTCCGGCCCCGCGTCGAAGAACTCGCGCCGCACGAAGTTGAACATGCCCGCGATGATCGAGGTCGGGATCGTGGCGATCGAGGTGTTGTAGGCCAGCACCGTCGCGTTGTAGTGCTGCCGCGAGAACGAGATCTGGTTCTCGGTCGTGCTCAGCTCCTCCTGCAGCTGCGCCACGTTCTCGGTGGCACGGAGCTGCGGGTAGTTCTCCATCACGGCGAACAGCGAGCGGAGCGTGCCCGTGAGCGCGTTCTCCGCCTGTGCGGCCTCCGCGGGGCCCTGCGCGCCGGCGGAGACCGCGTTCGCGCGCGCCTCCGTCACGCGGGTCAGGACGTCCTGCTCGAAGTCCATGTAACCCTTGACCGCGTTCACCAGGTTCGGGATCAGGTCGTGCCGGCGCCTCAGCTGCACGTCGATCTGCGCCCATGCCTCGTCCACGCGGAGCCGCGCGCGGATGAGGCCGTTGTACATGCCGATCACGATGACGGCGAGGACGACGACGACGCCGCCCACGATCAGAAGTTCCACGCGCGCGCTCCGATCTTCGCTCCGGCAGCGCCGTGCGATGCGAACCAGGGCGTTCAGGATACGCCCACGGCCGGACGGACGGGTGTGATGCGTGCACCCGCGAACGAGGGTGCCTGAGCCGGTCAGCGGCGGAAGTGCTCCTGCTCTTCGATGAAGCGCTCCTGCACGCCCTCGTCCACCGGATCCGCGATGCGGCGGAAGGCGACCAGCATCTCCTTTGCGGCGGGGGTCAGCTTCGACTGCCCTCCCGCCGGGCCGCCGGAGCCGGACTCCAGCAGCGGGGTCCCGGCGGCCTCCTCGATCTCGCGGAGCTTCTTCCAGGCGGTGCGGTTCGGCAGGCCCAGCGCGTCCGCCGCCGCGGCGACGGAGCCCTCGCGGTCGACCGCCTCCAGGAGCCGTGCGCGGTACTCGGACATCACGATCTGCCCGTCGCGCTCGATCCACACCTTGGAGCGTGCGCGGAGCGCCGTGCTGCGTCGACGCGGCTCAGCCATGGTGGCCACCCACGTGCGCGCGATCCGCTCGCCCCGCGGCGAGGCTCGTGGTAGCGTGTTGCAGCGTTGGGCAATACGAGTACGAGATCGTCCAGCGGCGTCGCCCGGTCATGCTGAAGGAATCGTTCATGCGGTTTCGCTCGCTCATTGTCCCGCTCGTCGCCGTCTCCGCGCTGCTGCTGGCTGCCTGCGGCGGCCAAGAGTAGCGGGAAGGAGCTGATCCTCGCGACCACCACCAGCACGCAGGACAGCGGCCTGCTGGACGTGCTGGTGCCGATGTACGAGCAGCACACGGGCGACAGGGTGAAGGTCATCGCCGTCGGCTCCGGCGCCGCGCTGGAGCTGGGCCGGAAGGGCAACGCGGACGTGCTGCTGGTGCACTCCCCCGCGGCCGAGGAGGCCTTCGTGAAGGAGGGCGCGGGCATCAAGCGCACGCGCGTCATGTACAACGACTTCCTCATCGTGGGGCCCGCCGCCGACCCGGCGAAGATCAAGGGGCTGAAGGACGTCGCCGCCGCGATGAAGGCGATCTCCACAGCGAAGGCCCCGTTCTACAGCCGTGGCGACAACTCCGGCACCCACTCCGCCGAGCTGGCCCTGTGGAAGGCCGCCGCGGTCGAGGCCCCGAAGGGACAGCCCTGGTACGCCGAGACCGGCCAGGGCATGGGCGCTACCCTGACCGTGGCCACGGAGAAGGGCGGCTACACCGTCAGCGATCGCGCCACCTGGCTCGCGAACGCCGACAGGGCGCGGCTCCCGATCCTGGTGGAGGGCGACAGCAAGCTGTTCAACGTCTACCACGTCATCCCGGTGAACCCGGAGAAGCACTCCGCGGTGAACAGGGACTGCGCGGAGCAGTTCCGCCAGTTCATGGTCGCGAAGGACACGCTGGCGGTGATCGGGAGCTTCGGCAAGGAGAAGTACGGCGCTCCGCTCTTCGTCGCATACGCGGAGTAGCCGGGGCCGTGCTGGGAGGCTGAGCGCGTGGACCTGCTGATCGAGGCCCTGCGCGAGGCGTGGCGGCTGCTGCTCACCGGTGACGGCGATGTCTACGACATCACGCTCCGCACCGCGCTGATCAGCGGCACCTCCACCATCATCGCGACGGCGATCGGCGTGCCGCTGGGCCTCGCGATCGCGCTGGCCCGGTTCCCCGGACAACGCGGGCTGGTGGCCCTCTCCAACGCCGGGATGGGGATGCCCCCCGTGGTGGCGGGCCTCGTCGTGAGCATGCTGCTCTGGCGGTCGGGGCCGCTCGGGGGCCTCGGGCTGATCTACACGCCGGCGGCGATCGTGATCGCGCAGGTGGTGATCGCCACCCCGCTGATCATCGCGGTGAGCGCAGGCGCCGTGATGGCCCTGCCGCCGACGCTCCACCTGCAGATCCGCGCGATGGGCGCCGCGACGCCGCAGTACCTCTGGCTGGTCGCCCGCGAGGCGCGCCTGCCGCTGCTCGTCGCGGTCATGGCCGGCTTCGGCTCCGTCATCTCCGAGGTCGGCGCGTCCATGATGGTGGGGGGCAACCTGGCCGGGGACACGCGCGTCCTGACCACCGCCGCCGTGCTGGAGGTCAGCCGCGGCCGCTTCGGCACTGCGCTCGCCTTCGGACTCATCCTGCTCGCGCTCGTCGCGGCGGTCGCGGTGCTCCTCAGCGTCGTCCAGCAACGGCAGCAGCGCCGATGACCCCGGCCGCGCCATCCGCCTCCGCTCCAGCGCTCGCGATGCGCGGCGTCCGCGTGCGGCG
>JAQCJS010000213.1 GCA_027592975.1 Chloroflexota bacterium | reverse complement strand
GTCCGGCGTGGCGGCGTTGAGGAAGCGGCCCGCGACGACCACGCCATCGTTGGCCGCGCGCTGGGCAGCGGCCAACGCGCCTTCAGCGTCCTGGGCGACGGTTACGGACTTCAGGACGTTCTGGCCGTTCTGCGCTGCCTGGATGTAGGTGGTGACGGTCTCCTTCGAGACGCGCTCCGGACTCTGTTCGATGATGTTCGCGACGCGCGCCGTGCCCTCGGAGACCGCGCGGAGCAGCGGCGCGGGCACCAGCTGGCCGCTCTGCGTGCGCTCCTGGATGTCGGCAATGGCGACGGCCAGGCGGTCCAGCTCTTCGGACGTGCTGCGCGGGGTCAGGTTCGTGGCGACAGCGGTCGAGGGCTGGTCGTTCGCGAGCAGCGACGGGCCGAAGGAGGCCATGGCGATCGCGGCGGCCGCGGCGACCGCGGCGAAGGGGGCCAGGATGCGCGGGCGGCGGTAGAACGGCACCACCCGCGGCGAGGGCTCCAGCGAGTGCAAGATCGCGGCGCGGGAGCGGGTGCGGAAGGACTGGAAGGCGCGCTCGTTGTTGATCGTGCCCAACTCGGAGCGGACGCGCATCGCGGTCAGCAGCAGGTGGGAGAGCGCGGGATCCTCGGTCGGGTCGAGGCCGGGCGCGCGGCCGGATTCGACGCGCTCAAGCACCTCCGCCAGACGCAGCGCGTCCACGGTGTCCGGATCCTCGGGAAGGAAGTTACCGGTCAATCCGCCGGTACCGTCGTCCTTCATCGTTCCGCTTCTCGTCCTGCACGGCCTGTGCCGCTTGCAGGAGTTCTTTCAGCCGCTTGATGCCCTTGTGCTGGAGCACCTTCACGTTCGTCTGTTGCTTGTCCAGCGCCGCCGCCGTCTCCGCGATGGAGAGGCCCGCGCCGAACCTGAGTTGGATGACCTCTCGCTGGGCCGTCGGCAGTGCTTCCACCACCGCGAACACCTCTTCGATGGTCACCGCGCGCTCGGCCAGCTCTGCCGGTCCCAGCGCATCGTCCGGCAGCCACTCCGGGACCTCGCCCTCGCTCTTCCGGATGCTCTGCCGCCGGTAGTGCGAGATGACGTGGTTTCGCGCGATCCGGAAGAGCCACGCCCGGAACGGGCTCCGCTCTTCCTCGTCATGCTCGGCCGGGTGGCCGTCCGCGCGTCCGAGGGGCCGCCATTCGAATCCCGCGATCGAGCGGATGACCTTGAGGAAGATCTCCTCTGTCAGGTCCTCCGCGTCCGTCTCGTTGCCGACACGGGCGACGCAGAAACGAAACAGCGGCTCGACGTAGGCGTCGTACAGCTGCCCCACGGCCTCCTGATCACCCTGGACGGCACGCTGAACCGCGTCCCGCTCGATAGAGATCGACAGGCCGTGCATCGGGGAGCGATGGGAAGCGTCGGCCATGCTGCCGTCCTTCGCGCGCACGCCCAGTGTAGTACTGGGACAACGCGGTCGAGGGGTGGTTCGGCTGGCTCGCCTTCAGGTCCGTGTTCCCCGCCTGCAGTGGGGATAACGCGCCAGCCAGCGCGAAGTTAATACGGCCCCCGGCCACGCCTCCCCGTTTCCCTTGCGTTCTCCAGGTTTCCAACGATCTGCGCGGCCGACCGTTGCGGCGCAACTGTTCGGTCGTGTGATCGATTTCGAGTTGCCACGTGTTCGCGATGAAACCCGGCGCTGTCGCGCACACGTCCGGATCGCCGCCCGTCCAACCATCGACGGACGCGCGTGAGGTTCCTCGGCCGTGCTCGAGGGTTCCGGCGGACGAGCGCAGGGAGGTTGCAGGGCGCAGTCCAGGCGGGGGTTCGCCCGCTGGGGAGAAGGAGCACGTGTCGTTGCCAAGTGGAAATCCAACGCAGCTGAAGAGTCCTGGAGGACGCAACTTGTTCATTAAGAAGTACCTGGCGCCGTTGGGCGCCGTTGCCGTGTTCGCGGCAATGACCCTGGCGCTGGTCGCCGGGGGACGCACGGCGGAGGCGGCCACGGTCACCACCCGTGCCGATGCCGCCACGGTGACGACGAGCGCGAGCGGGACCCCGGTCACGCTGGCCGTCACCTTCGCCGCGAACGAGCTGGACGCGAACGGTGAGAACTTCACCATCACGCTGCCCCCGGGCTTCGTGTTCACCGCCGCCCCCACGGTCACGCTGGCGAACGCTGCCGGCATGACCGCGATCACCTGTGCCCTTGGCAACTCCGGCCAGGCGGACGGCGCGAACAACGACCTGGCCACGTGCACCGCGACCGGCGGCAACACGGGCACCCCGACCGCGACGATCTCCATGAACGTCCGGTACACCGGTGCGCAGACCAACCTGACCAACGCGCTGCTGAACGGCGGCACGGGTTCGGGCAACATCCAGATCGGCGCGGGCACCGGTGGGGTGACGGCGATCGCGGACGCGGGCACGCTGCAGGTGGCCTACGTCTCGGCGGGCACCATTGTGGTGACCACGAGCCCGGCGGTGACCTCGCTCCCCGCGGACGGCTCGTCCACGGTTCTTCTGCAGGCGACGGTGACGGACGCGGGCGGCACCCGCGTCGCTAACCGCGCGGTCAACTGGACGGTGTCGCTGGGCATCGTGGGCACCGGTACCGCGAAGACGATCACCTCGTTCACCAACTCCAACGGCGTCGCGACGACCAACTATCGAGGTGGCGGCGGCGTCGAGGGGACCGACACGGTCGTCGCGACGGTGACGGCGCTGAACGCGGTGGGCACGCGCGCGATCTCGCTGGTCGCGGCGACGGGGACCACCGCTTCTAAGATCACGTTCAACGCTCCGACGCAGATGGCCGTCGCTGCGACGGTCACGAACACGTCGCCGGGCTACATCAGCCCGACGACCGGCACGAACGTGTCGGTCAAGGTGGCGGACGCCGCGGGCCTGGGCGTGAACGGCCAGGTGCTGCTGGTCACGACCGACAAGGGCTTCCTGGTGAACGGGTTCGGCGGTGCCTGCCCGGGTAACACCAGGGCGGTGTCCCCGACCTCGGCGACGCTGTCGCCCACGGTGGGCGCCACGGCCGAGTCCGGCGTGGTCCAGTTGACGTGGTGCGGCAGCCAGGGTGATACCCCGGGCCAGGCGACGATCACGGCTCAGAACGTGAGCACGTCCATGGCGAACGCCACGCAGGCCATCGCCATGTCCGGTCGCCCCGCGACCATCACGGCGACGGTGACCGGCACGTCCATCACCGCTCAGGTGAAGGACGCGGGTGGCAACGCGGTGGCGGACGGCACTCCCGTGCGGTTCACCATGTCGCAGAACGCGGGCGCGGTGTCCACGGGCTGCACCACCTCCAGCAACGGCCGAGCCTCCTCGGTTGTGGCTCCGATCCAGGCGACCGCCACGGTGATCGTGACGGCCGACTACAACGAGACGGGTGTGGCGGCGACGTGCGCCGCGGCCGGCACGCAGCAGGTGTCCACGTCCGTGACCGTCCAGACGGGGACGGTCACGCCGACGCCGACGCCGGGCACCGGTGCGGGCACGTTTGCCAGCACGCCGGTGTTCTCCACCTCGGGGCTGGCGCAGGTCGTCTTCAACGGCGGCTCCGTGACCCAGCTCGATGCCGCGCTGGCGGCGGTGAACGCCAACGGCGCGTGGGCGCAGGACA
>JAQCJS010000212.1 GCA_027592975.1 Chloroflexota bacterium | reverse complement strand
GATCGCCTGTGCGCAGGTAGTCACCCCCGGCTACCGCGTGACGCTCCGCTTCGACACCGGCTCCACGCACGAAGTGCACACCGGGCGCGGCGGCATGGCGACGTGGGCGGCGCGGGCCACGATGCAGGCGACGGCCCGCGAGGCGGAGCGCGCGGGCAGTCCCCTGGTGCTGATGGACGCGGCGGGGAAGACCGTGAACGTGCTGCTCGCCCCCGGCACCCAGCGCCTTGGCGTCCCGGCGGGCACGCTGAAGGCGGGCGACCGCGTCAGCCTCGGCGTGGACGATCTGCGCGATGGCGGCCCGCCGCGCGCCGTCTGGATCGCCCGCGAGTAGCGAGATCGGCCGGGCCGCCTTGCCCCTGTCGAGGTGGTACGCTCCGCGCCCGATCGAAGGAGGAACGGTGATGGAACGCCCCGGTGTCGGCCAGGCGGTCGAGCAGGATCGCGCATTCGCCACGCTGATGCTGGCGTTCTCCAACGACCCGCTGCTCAGATGGATGTTTCCGGATCCGCAGCAGTACCAGACGCACTTCCCGGAACTCATGCGGCACTTCGCCGGGAACGCGTTCGAGGCCGGCACCGCCCACGAGGCCGCCGGCTACCGAGCGGTCGCGCTCTGGCTCCCGCCGGGCGTGCACTCGGATGAGCAGGCCCTCGGCGAGTTCGCGGCGCACGTCATTGACGAGGCCCGCCAGCCTGCGCTCTTCGGACTCATGGGGCAGATTGGTGCGATCCACCCGCAGGAGCCCGTCTGGTACCTGCCGGTGGTCGGCGTGGATCCGGTGAGCCAGGGCAAGGGACTGGGCTCCGCGCTGCTGGCGCACGCGCTCGCCGAGTGCGACGCGCAGCACCTTCCCGCGTACCTCGAATCGTCGAATCCGAGGAACAACCCGCTCTACGAACGGCACGGCTTCGAGGTGATGGAGGTGTTCCAGCTGGGGGACTCGCCCCAGGTCTGGCCAATGTACCGGAAGGCACGCTAGCGCGAGGCTGAGCCTATCGGGTCGCCTCGCGCGCGGCGATCGCGTCGGCGATCGCGATGACGGCGCGGGCGCGGCGCACCGTGCGGCGGTCGACCAGACGGTCGTAGGTTGCTGCCTCGGGCATCTCGCCGGCGACCACGCCCACCCACTCGTCCGCGGCGCGCACGCGCTCCCACTCGGCGATCGTCGCGCGGGCGACGGCCACGTCGGTCGGGTCGGGGGCGAAGAGCGCGTTCATCGCCTGAGCCTCGTCCTCGTCGAGCACGATCGCGCCGGCCGCGCCCAGATCGTGCGCCTGCCGGGCCAGGTCCGCGGTCTCTGGCCGGCGGTGCCGGACGGAGACAAGCCACGGCAGCCGCGAGGTGTGCGCGGCGATCGCCACGTCCGCCATCGCGTGGCCGTAGAGCGCGGCCGCCCGGCTGCCCAGGTCCATGTCCTCGCGCAGCCCGTCGATCGAAAGCGCCACGGCGCTGTGGCGGTCGACGGCGTCCAGGATCTTCGGGAGCCGCGAGAGCGCCTCGGCGGAATCGATCTCCGCGACCAGACGGATGCGGCCCGGCTCGATGCCCACGCGCATCTCGCGCTTGCGGGCGGCGACGTCCGCGTCGCGCGCATCCTGGGGGATCTCCGCGCCAGACAGCACGATCGCCGCCGTCCACTCCGTGACCACCACGTCCAGATCCCGCGCCAGTTCGCCCGAGCGCGTATCGGAGACGCGGACCAGGACGGGACGCCCGGTCTCCGCGATCGTCCGGATCGCCTCGCCTGCGTTGGCGCGTGCCCGCGCCCGCTGCCCGTGCACGGACGGTGCGGCGAGATCGATCATCACGGCATCCGCGTGCGACCGGGCGGCCGCGGCCAGCGCGTTCGCGTCCAGAGCGTCGATCAGGAGCGTGCTGCGGAGAGCGAGCATCGGGCGTTCCATTCCGGGTCTGTGATCCGCGTCGGCTGGCCGCTGCGCGCGAGCCTAGCCCCCGGCGAGGATCGCGTCGAGCCGGTCAGCGTTGGCCGAGGGGCCGACGACGGCCAGTGAGTAGCGGCGCTCCCCGAACACGCGCTGAGCCACGCGCCGGATGTCGGCGGCGGTGACGGCGCGCAGGCGCTCCACGGTGACGTCGGGCGGCTCGATCTGACCGTCCATCAGCAACTGCGTGCCCCGGCGCTGCCCGAGCGACATGGGCGTCTCCAGCGACAGCCGGAACGAGCCGCACGCGTAGTCCTTCGTGCGCTGCAGTTCCTCGTCGCCCATCGGCTCGTCCACCAGGCGCTGGAGCTCCGCGGTGATCACCTGCAGGGCCTCCTCCTGGTGCTCGCGCGTCACGCCCGCGCTGACGGAGACGCTGCCCAGATCCAGGTACCGCGTCGCCCCGGCCGAGACGGAGTAGGCGAGGCCGCGCCGCTCGCGCACCTCCTTGAACAGGCGCGAGGACATCCCCCGGCCCAGCGCGGTGTTCATGATGTCCAGCGCGTAGCGATCCGGGTCGCGGCGGCCGACGCCCGGCGCGGAGAGCGCCAGGTTCGTCTGTTCGATCTCGCGCGGCTCGATCAGCACGTACTCCTCGGGGCGCGCGGTATGGCCGGGGATGAAGGTGGCCGCGCGGCCCGCCGGCAGCCCGCCGAACTCCCGCTCCGCGAACTCGCGTACCTGTGCGGGGTCGATGTTCCCCGCGATGGACAGCACGGCGTTGGCGGCACCGTAGAACGCCCCCATGTGCGTCACGAAGTCTTCGCGCTGCATCCCCTGCACCGTCTCGATCGTGCCGGCGATCGGCCAGCCGACCGGCTGGTCGCCGTAGGTCGCCGTGGAGAGCAGCTCACCAACGTGCGAGCCGGGCGAGTCGTGCGCGCGCCGGATCTCCTGCTGCACCACCGTGCGCTCCCGCTCGATCTCCTCCGCCGACAGGAGCGAGCGCTGGAGCATGTCGCCCAGCACCTCGATGCCCGTCTCCACGCGCTCGTACGGGAGGTTGTTCCAGTAGCAGGTGACCTCCTTCGTCGTGAAGGCGTTCAGCCCACCCCCCGCGCCCTCGATCGCCTCGGAGATCTCGGGGGCGGCTGGCCGGCGCTCCGTCCCCTTGAACAGCATGTGCTCGATGTAGTGGGACAGCCCATTCGTCCTCGGCTCCTCGTCGCGCGACCCGACGCGCACGAAGAAGGCGGTGCCGGCGCTCTGCGCGGTGGGGATGACGGTGGTGACCAGCCGCAGCCCGTTGGACAGCGTGAAGATCTCGGGTTCGTTCGCCAAGGCAGCACCTTCTTCTGGGGGCGGAGTGATGAGAACCAGACTGGCACGCTCTGGCGAGGGTCGCAATCGCGCCCGCTCCGCTGGCCGTTCGACACCCCTCGCCACCGTCCGTAAGATGGGACAAACCGGGCGTCTCCCCCAGGCGATCACCCCATGACTTCGTACATCTTCGTGACCGGCGGCGTGGTCTCTTCCGTGGGGAAGGGCATTGTCACCGCGTCCCTCGGCCGCATCCTGAAGGCCCGCGGGCTGCAGGTGTCCATCCTGAAGCTGGATCCCTACATCAACGTGGACCCCGGGACCATGTCGCCCTACCAGCACGGCGAGGTCTTCGTCACCGACGACGGCGCCGAGACCGACCTGGACCTGGGCCACTACGAGCGCTTCATCGACA
>JAQCJS010000211.1 GCA_027592975.1 Chloroflexota bacterium | reverse complement strand
GAGCCAGTACCGCCGCTTCCGCATCAAGACCGTGGAGGGACAGGACGACTTTGCCTCCATGCACGAGGTGCTGACGCGCCGCTTCAAGCGGATCGCGGAGCGCCGCCGCGCCGCGCGCGACCTCGCCCCCGCCGCGGAGGTGACCGACGAGACGGCCACCGTCACCGAGCCGCCCGTCGAACCGGACGAGGCAGACGTACCGGATGCCCTCTCCCCCTGGGACGAGGTGCCCGACCTGGTGATCATCGACGGCGGCAAGGGGCAGCTGGGCGCCGTCCTCGACGTCATGCGCAACCTCGATCTGCGCGATGTGCCCGTCTGCGGCCTCGCCAAGCGTGAGGAGGAGATCTTCGTCGCAGACGTGTCGGAGTCGATCATGCTGCCGCGACAGTCGGATGCGCTCTACCTCGTCCAGCGCATCCGTGACGAGGCGCACCGCTTCGCGATCACCTATCACCGCAACCTGCGCGGGAAGGCGGCGACGCAGTCCGTGCTCGACTCGATCCCCGGGATCGGGCCGAAGCGGAAGAAGGCGCTGATCCGCAAGTTCGGCTCCGTGAAGGCGATCCGCGAGGCAGACGTGAGCGAGATCGCCGCGACCGTCGGCTTCACCCAGCGCCTCGCGGAGACCATCAAGCGGTCGCTGTGAACGACGACCGCGCGATCCGCGCCCGGGAACGCCTGCTGACGCAGCTCGCCATCGAAATCCAGGACGACCGTGTGCTCGCCGCGCTCCGCGCGGTGCCCCGTGAGCGCTTCGTGCGTCCCGGCGACGAGCCGTACGCGTACGAGGACGAGCCACTGTCGATCGGCCACGGCCAGACGATCTCGCAGCCCTACATCGTCGCCCTCATGACCACCGCGCTCGCGCTGACCGGCACGGAGCGGGTGCTGGAGATCGGCACCGGCTCCGGCTACCAGTGCGCCGTCCTCGCACACCTCGCGCGGGAGGTGGTGAGCGTGGAGGTGGTGTCCGCGCTCCGCGAGCGTTCGGAGCACGTCCTGCGCGACCTCGGTATCACGAACGTGACGGTGATCGCGGCGGACGGCGTCCTCGGCGCGCCGGATCGCGCGCCGTTCGATGCGATCATCGTGACAGCCGCCGCGCCTGCCGTGCCGCCCTCGCTGCTTGGGCAGCTGGCGGTCGGTGGGCGCATGGTCATCCCCGTAGGCGGACGTGCCGAACAGGACCTGCTGGTCGTCACACGCACCCCTCAGGGCATCGCTCAGCGATCGCTGGGTGGATGCCGCTTCGTGCCCCTCGTCGGGCCGGAGGGCTTCCAGGATCGCTGAATCGGCGTGCCCTGCCGCGCACGAAATCGAACCTGACGGGCGCATGTTCTCTCGATCTCAACGCGGCTCATCACGTGCTTATGTAGACAGCACCACGCCCACCCGGTATACATGACGCCCGGCGGGGGCGACACGCTCCATCCGACAACGCAGGCTTTCGGGGCGATCTTTCGCCTCGATTGTGAGACGTGAATCGACCGCGATCGCGTAGCCGGATCGAGCGAGGTTCGTCGGTGCAAGAGCGAGTCGACGACTTTCTGCACTACCTGTCTGCGGAACGCGGATCCTCGAAGAACACGACGGATGCGTATCGCAACGACCTGAGGGGCTTCGCGAAGTTCGTCGCGGCCGCCACCGGCGAGGGCGGCATCTCCCCGAAGGCGATCGACCGCAACGTGATCATGGGGTTCATCGCCGACCTCAACCAGCGCGCCTACGCGAAGGCCACCGTGGCCCGCAAGGTCGCCGCGGTGAAGTCGTTCTGCGCGTTCCTCCTTGACCACGGCGACATCACCACCAACCCCACTGCGCAGATCGACTCGCCACGCGCCCCCAAGCCGGTGCCGAAGCCTATGACCACGGACGAGGTCGACGCCCTCCTGACGGAGCCGAAGAAGTTCGACTCCGCGGAGGCCGTCCGCGACGCCGCGATGCTGGAGCTGATGTACGCCACCGGGATGCGCGTCACCGAGCTCGTGTCGCTGAACATGGACAGCTTGCACCTGGATCCCGCGCCTGCCTGGGTGCGTTGCCTGGGCAAGGGCTCCAAGGAGCGGACGCTGCCCGTCGCCAACCGCGCCATCGGTGCGCTGGACTCCTACCTGGACGCGGCCCGTCCGGCGCTCCTGAAGAACCGCCCGCAGACGGCGCTCTTCGTCAACCGCCGTGGCGAGCGCCTGACCCGGCAGGGCTTCTGGCTGATCCTGAAGGGCTACGCGAAGAGCGCGGACATCACCGGACACGTGACTCCCCACACCCTGCGCCATTCCTTCGCCACCCACCTACTCCGAGGCGGCGCCTCCGTGCGCGATGTCCAGGAGCTGCTGGGCCACGCCAACGTCAGCACCACGCAGGTCTACACCCAGCTGGCGGACGAGCACCTGCGCGAGGTCTACGAGAACGTCCACCCCCGCGCCCGCTGATCTCCCACGAATTACCGGCGCTCCCGGCCCGCCCTCCTAACCGGCTCTTGTTGTGCCCCACGCGCCACCTTGCGATCCTGTCTGTGCGACGATCCGCCGGGCGGCGAAGGGGGTGGCTGTGGAAATCATCGATGTCCGTGCGCGCGAGTTGCTGGACTCCCGCGGCAACCCCACTGTCGAGGTGGACGTGGAGCTGTTCGACGGCACCGTCGGGCGCGCCCTCGTCCCCAGCGGCGCCAGCACTGGCGCGTACGAGGCCGTGGAGCTGCGGGACGGTGACCTCGACCGCTTCGGCGGCAAGGGCGTCCTGAAGGCCGTCGAGAACGTGGAGAACACGCTCGGCCCGGCAATCCTCGGCATGTCCGCGTTCGAGCAGGCCGCGATCGACCAGCAGATGGTCCAGGCGGACGGCACGCCCAACAAGGCCCGCCTGGGCGCCAACTCGATCCTCGGCGTCTCGCTCGCCGTCGCGAAGGCCGCGGCGCTCGCCAGCGGCCAGCCGCTCTACCGCTACCTGGGCGGCGTAGACGCGCGGGTGCTGCCCGTGCCCATGTGCAACGTGCTGAACGGCGGCGCGCACGCCGCGAACTCCACGGACTTCCAGGAGTTCATGATCGTCCCCGTCGGCGCGCCCTCCTTCCGCGAGGGGCTGCGCTGGGTGGTGGAGACCTACCAGGCGCTGAAGAAGACGCTCTCCGAGCGCGGCCTCAACACCAACACCGGCGACGAAGGCGGCTTCGCCCCCACGCTGGCGACCAACCGCGAGGCGATGGATCTGCTGATGCGCGCCATCGAAGCGACCGGCCGCCGCCCCGGCGACGAGATGGCGATCGCCCTCGACCCCGCCGCCTCCGAGCTCTACCGCGACGGCGTCTACGACCTGAAGCGCGAGGGCCGCACGGTGACCTCCGCCGAGCTCGTAGAGCTCTGGGCCGAGTGGGCGCGCGACTACCCGATCGTCTCCATCGAGGACGGCATGGACGAGGACGACTGGAGCGGCTGGCAGCTGCTCACGCAGAAGATCGGCAGCACCACGCAGCTCGTCGGCGACGACCTGTTCGTCACGAACATCGAGCGCCTCGGCCGCGGCATCGACGAGCGCGCGGGCAACGCGATCCTGATCAAGCTCAACCAGATCGGCACGCTCACCGAGACGCTCGAGGCCATCCGCCTGGCCCACACCAACGGCTACCGCGCCGTG
>JAQCJS010000210.1 GCA_027592975.1 Chloroflexota bacterium | reverse complement strand
GGCCCCCGTGCCCCAGAGGGAACTGGCAGCGTTGGATGTCGCCGACCGTCGCTCGCGTCAGGGCATCTGGGCGAACCGCCCGGTGCCCGTTCCGCCCCGGCGCGCACGTGCGCGCCGGGTCGATGACTCCCTCAGCATACTCCGACTGAGGCCGTCCGTGGACGCCGGGATCGCCCGGTTCCTCACAGATCGCTCGCAGAAGCGCCGTTAAATTTCGTTTATCGCACCGGCCACCGGATCGGGGCGCGCTGCTCCCGCATCCGCCCGCCACCACCGCCGCGCCGCAGCATCACGATTTCCGCGAGGATCGACAGCGCGATCTCCTCCGGCGTCTCCGCCCCCAGGTCGATCCCGACCGGGGTGCTGACCCGGTTCAGGGCCTCCATGTCGAAGCCCTCCTCCGCCAGGTGCTGGATCACCGTGGCGGTGCGCCGGCGGCTGCCGATCATGCCCACGTACCCCGCGCCGCGTCCGGCGACCGCGCGCAGCGCGTCCTCGTCCTGCTTGTGGCCGCGGGAGACGAGGACGACGTAGTCCTGGGGCCCGAACGTCATCCCGGCGAGCGCCTCGCCCGTGTCGCCCGCATGGATCGCCTCCGCCATCGGGAAGCGCTCCCGGTTCGCGAACTCCTCGCGGTCGTCCAGCACGGTGACATCGAAGCCCACGAAGTCGCCGATCGTCGCCACGGCGAGCCCGACGTGCCCGCCGCCGATGACGACGAGGCGCGCGGGGGCCTCAAAGAGTTGGACCATGATCTCCGCGTCGCCGGGGCGCGCCTGCGACCGCCGGGTGACCGCGCGGCCGTCGCTGCTGAAGTAGAGCGTCTGCAGGACCACGCGCGGGAAGTCGGTGAAGACACTCAGCGCCACCTCGTGCACAGCGTCGTCCAGCGCGGCGTCGCCCAGGCTGCCCACGCGGTGGCCGTCCTTGCCCACCAGCATCTTGTCGCCCGGCGCGGCGACCGGCGGGTCACCCGCCACCGTGACCGTGGCGGTGACCACCATGTGGCCGCCCTGCAGCGCCGCCTCGATCTGCTGCACGATCTGCATGCGCGTCTGCGCGTCCATCCGCGTTCCGTTCCGTCACCACCCGCGCGTTGCGAGGCGCCCGTCTTGCCGCCGCAGATCATACGCCGGGGCTTCGCCGCGACCCGGCAGGCTGGGCATGGCCGCCGGAACCCGCGCGCGGCGGCGGCGGCGAGCGATGGATCGCTGCGCCCGCACCGCAGCGTTGCGGGAGAGAGCGGAGAACCTACAGGTTGAAGAGGATGTTGATCACGTCGCCATCCTGCACGACGTAGCCCTTGCCCTCGGTGCGCAGCTTTCCGGCCTTCTTCAGCTCCGCGCTGGAGCCCTTCGCCGCGACCACATCCTGCCAGGTGGAGACCTCCGCGCGGATGAAGCCCTTTTCGAGGTCGCTGTGGATCCGGCCGGCCGCCTCCGGCGCGGTCGCACCCACGCGCACCGTCCACGCGCGGCACTCGTCGTCGCCCGCGGTGAGGAATGACTGCAGGCCCAGCAACTCGTACGCCGCAACGATCGCGCGATCCAGCGGCGACTCCGGCGGCAGCCCGAGGTCGGCGCGGAACGCCTCCGCGTCGGCCGGCTCCATCTGCGACAGCTCCGCCTCGATCTTCGCGCAAAGCGCGGCGACGGCGATGCCGGGCTCGCTGTACTTCGCGCGGAACTCCGCCTCGATCTCGGCGGCGCGGCCGAGGTCGTCCTCGCCGATGTTCACGATCAGCAGCATGGGCAGGCGCGTGATCAGCTGGTACGCGCGCAGTTCCTTGTTCTCGGTCTCCGTGAACGTCATGGAGCGCAGGCCCTTGCCCGCCTCCAGGTGCGCCTGCATGCGCTGCAGCAGCTCCTTGTGGCGCTCCAGCTCACCGCGCTGGGCGCTCGGCATCGACCGCATCTCCTGGTCGAGCCGAGTCAGCCGCCGCTCGATCAGGCCGAGGTCGACGAACGTCAGCTCCAGGTCGAGCGCCTCGATGTCGCGGTGCGCGTCCACCGTCTCGTCCGGGTGCGGCACGGAGTCGTCGAGGAACGCGCGAACGACGTGGACGATCGCGTCCATCTTCGCGATCTCGGCGACGAACTGGGCGCCCGGGCCCTCGTTGCCGAAGCCGCCCACGGGGTAGTCCACCCAGCGGATCTCCGCGTAGGTCGTCTTCTTCGTCTTGTAGACCTCGGACAGCGCGTCCACGCGCGGGTCGGGGACGTGCACCATGCCGACGTTCGGCTGGTTGCCGGAGGAGTACGCCCCCACCTGCGCCGTCCCCCGCGTCACCGCGTTGAAGAGCGAGGTCTTGCCGCTGCGGGCCTTGCCGATGATGCCTAGTTCCATGTCGCGTCCATGCCCCCCAGTCTCGCGGCCAGCGCCGGAGGGGGCAAGGTGGGGTGTGGCTCAGTCCGGCTGCGACCTGGGCATCAGGATGCCGATCGCCGCGCCCTCGCGATCCCCACGCCGAGATTCGAGGAGTCCATGGATCCACGATCCGGCACCCGGGACGCGGAACTCAGGGCAGGTCGGCTCGCACGAGGTCCAGCCACGATTGGTGCGGCTCGTCCAGCTCGATGGCGTCGAGGGACGCCCAGCGGCACGGCACCCCGGCGTGCGTCCACTCGGCGGGGCCGCCCTCCTCCGCGTCCAGGATGTAGATCCAGCGGCGGCGCTGCTCGCTCCCGGCGACCTCGTCCACGGTGCTGATCAGCGTGCGGAGGTCGACCGAGAGGCCCGCCTGCTGCGACACGGCGCGCAGCGCGGCATCGTCCGTCGCCTCGCCATCCTCGACGGGCCCGGCGGGGAGCTGCGACCCCGCTCCCACGCGATCGATCATCAGCAACTCGTCCATGCCCCCCGCCCCGGTGCGGAACACCGCAGCGGCGATCATTCGTACTCGTGGCCCGGCACTCGTCATCGAACACTCCTCCGTTGTCGCTTCGTTCCCACCTGCTCCTGCCCGAACGGACAGCGGTCCAGGAGCGTGCAGTCTCCGCAGAGCGGCGTGGTCTTGCGACAGATGCGCTGGCCGTGGCGCACGATCAGCGCGTGCCACTCGTTCAGCGCCCACACGTCCTCTTCGGACGTCCCGATCACCCGCATGAAGTACTCACGGTACACGTCATAGCGGCGAGGCCCCGGCGGGTGGCCCAGGCGCTCGAACAACCGGTAGGCGTAGGCGTCCACAACGAACGTGGGCTTTCGGCCGGCGTACAGCGTCATCGCGTCCGCGGTCTCGGGCCCGACGCCCCAGATGCGCAGGAGCCGCGTGCGCACCTCGTCCGTCGTGCCCGCGAGCAGCGCGTCGAGGTCGCCGCCATACTCCTCGATCACCGTGCCACAGAAGGACTGGAGCTTGCGCGCCTTCACGCGGAAGTGCCCGGACGGCCGCACCAGGTCGCCCAGCACATCCTCCGGCAGCGCGACGATGGCGGCGCACGACAGCATCCCCGCCTCGCGCAGGTTCGTCAGCGCCGTAGCGGCTCCGCGCCACGAGGTGTTCTGAGTCAGGATCGCGCCCAGGCAGATCTCCAGCCGCTGGTCCGGGCCTTCCTTCGCGGCGGTCGGCCACCACTGCTGCTCGCCGTGCTGCGCGAGGAGGACCTCGTACACGCGCTTCAACTCGCGCGCGGTGAAC
>JAQCJS010000209.1 GCA_027592975.1 Chloroflexota bacterium | reverse complement strand
TTCGAGACGGAGGCCTCGTGGCCGATGTTCACCTGCTCCTCGCCGATCTCCATCGTCGGGTAGGTGTCGGAGCGCGAGTGCTCGTCCAGCAGCAGCGCATCGCAGCGCACGGTGCTGGTGGAGTGGTGTGCCCCCTCGTAGACCTTCAGCAGGCCGCGGTAGGAGGTGCGTCCCTTACCGCGCGACACGGACTTCGAGATGATTGCGCTTGAGGTGTGCGGGGCGACGTGGACGATCTTGCCGCCCGCGTCCTGGTGCTGCCCGTCGCCGGCGAACGCCAGCGACAGGATCTCGCCGTGCGCGCCCGGCTCCATCAGGTACACGGACGGGTACTTCATCGTGAGCATGGAGCCGAGGTTGCCGTCCACCCACTCCATGATCGCGTTCTCGTACGCGTACGCGCGCTTCGTGACCAGGTTGTAGACGTTGTTCGACCAGTTCTGGATCGTCGAGTAGCGCACGCGCGCGTTCTTCTTGACGATGATCTCCACCACCGCCGAGTGCAGCGACGCGGTGGTGTAGGTGGGAGCCGTGCAGCCCTCCACGTAGTGCACCTGCGAGTCCTCGTCCGCGATGATCAGCGTGCGCTCGAACTGGCCCATGTTCTCCGTGTTGATGCGGAAGTAGGCCTGCAGCGGGATGTCCACCTTCACGCCCTTCGGCACGTAGATGAACGATCCGCCCGACCACACGGCCGTATTCAGCGCGGAGAAGCGGTTGTCGCCCGCCGGGACGATGGTGCCGAAGTACTCCTGCACCAGCTCCGGGTACTCCGCCAGCGCCTGGTCCATCCCCAGGAACACTACGCCCAGCTTCGCCAGATCCTCGCGGATGTTGTGGTAGACGACCTCGGAGTCGTACTGCGCGCCGGCGCCGGCCAGGAACTGGCGCTCCGCCTCCGGGATGCCCAGCTTGTCGAACGTGTCCTTGATGTACTCCGGCACGTCGTCCCAGCTCGTGGAATCGGTGTCGGTCGCGCGCACGTAGTAGTGGATGTCATCGAAGTCGATGGCATTCAGGACGTCGGGGCTCCCCGCCCACGAGGGGTTCTTCATCTGGAGGAACTGCTGGTAGGCGTCGAGACGGTTCTCGAGCATCCACGCCGGCTCGCCCTTCATCGCGGACATGCCGCGGATGACCTCTTCGTTGAGGCCCTTGTCAGCGATGAACAGCGGCTTCTCGTCGTCGTGGAAGCCCCACTTGTACTCGCCGACCGTGTCGCGTGCGGATGGGTTCACGGTAGTCATGAGGATGCCGCCTTCTCCAGCAGACCCAGGTCCTTCAGGATCGGGTCGTAGCCTTCGGTTTCGATCTGCTTCGCCAGCGACGCGTCGCCCGAGCGGACGATCCTGCCCGCCACCAGGATGTGCACGAAGTCAGGGTGGATGTAGTTCAGGATGCGCTCGTAGTGCGTGATGAGCAGGATGCCCATCTCCGGGCGCCGGAGCGCGTTCACGCCCTCCGACACCGTGCGCAGCGCGTCCACATCGAGACCGGAGTCGGTCTCGTCGAGGATCGCGAGGTCAGGCTTCAGCAGACCCATCTGCAGGATCTCCGCGCGCTTCTTCTCACCGCCGGAGAAGCCGTCGTTCACGTAGCGCCGCGCGAACTCCTCGCCCATCTTCAGTTTCGCGAGGGTCTCGCGGAGCTCGCCCAGGAACTCGCGCGCGGGGACTTCCTCGCCGCGACGGGCCTTCAGCGCCTCGCGCATGAAGTTGACCATCGTCACGCCGGGGATCGTGGTCGGGTACTGGAAGGAGAGGAAGATGCCCTTCCGCGCCCGCTCGTCGGCGGACACCTGGGTGATGTCCTCGCCGCGGTAGAGGATCTGGCCGCTGTCCACCGTATAGGTGGGGCTGCCGGCGATCGCACTGGACAGCGTGCTCTTCCCGGAGCCGTTGGGGCCCATGATCGTGTGCACCTCGCCCGGCCGGATGACCAGATCGATGCCCTTGATGATCTGCACCTCGGGCTTGTCCGTGATGCTGACCTTCAGGTCGCGGACTTCGAGGATCGGTTCGGTCTTCGCATCACTCATCGTGTGGATGCCGTGCCCTTCTGCTCCAGGACCGGGAGGAGGCCGTTCGCCGCCGCCGGACGCTTATCTTCATTCTTGGCCACCAGGTACTCGCAGGCGTCACCGCCGCCCGCGACCGTGGTGACCTGTTCCACGGGCGCACCGAGCAGTAGCTCGATCGCCCGGCGATCCGCCGCGCAGCACGCGTGCGTCTCGCTCGCCGTCGTCCGATAGGGGCAGCCGGTGTTGCGCAGGCGGAAGAAGTCCCCCGCGTCCTCCACCTCCTGCAGGATGCCCTCGTGCGAGAGCGCCACCGTGACCTCGTACACCCGCTCGCCCAGCGACACCCCGCGGATCTGCGAGGAGTGCTCGCGCGCCACGGACTCCGCGACGCGGTCGAACAGCCGATCCAGCACGCCGCGCCCGTCCGCCCCGCCGATCTCGTCCGCGCTCAGGTTCGCCAGCGCCGGAGAGAGGCGGTCAAGCAGCTTCTGGTAGTGGCTGGAGGAGGTGCGCTCCTCGCCAGCCTCGGACAGCGCGTAGCGGGTGGAGGGGCGTCCCCGCGACTGACGGACGAGGTGCGAGACCACGAGGCCGTCAGCGACCATGAGATCCATGTGGCGCCGGATCGAGCCCGAGGAGACGCCGATCTCCGCGGCGAGCTCCGCCACGGATCGCGCCCCGCGCTCGTGCAGGATGCGGACGACCTCGTCCCTGGTGCGTTCCATGAATCCCCCGCGTACTACCGCTCGCTCAGGGTAGTTTGGCTCCGTGGTATGTCAACGTTTTTTGCATGTTATTCGATGTAATTACGCGTATCTGCCGCACGTTCGTGCGTTCACCCGTGCGCTCGTGGCCGCCGCCGGGGTGGTGCCCCTACGATCTCCGGCACCAGCGGGACGAGCGAGGAGCAGGCGATGACCCAGGAGAACGTGCGCGGACTGACCGTCGGGCACACCGTGACCTTCCAGCGGCAGGTCGATCCCGAGACGATCCGGAAGTTCGTGGACGTGAGCGGCGACACCAACCCGCTGCATGTGGATCCGGACTACGCGGCGCGCACGCGCTTCAAGCGCCCGATCGCGCACGGCATGATCGGCGCCGCCTTCATCTCCGCCGCCATGGCGACGAAGCTCTCGCCCGGCCACGTCATCGTCTACCTCGGCCAGAACCTCGAGTTCATCGCCCCGGTGTACGAGTACGACGTGCTCACCGTGACCTGCACCGTCACCGCTGTGGACGCGCGGCGCAACCGCGTGACGGTGGACACCGTGGTCACCAACCAGGACAGCGCCGAGGTCATCCGGGGCGAGGCGAAGGTGCTGGTGGACGAGCTGGCGCCGGTGGAGGCGTAGATGGCGAGGGCGCTTACCGGCCAGGTCGCCGTCGTCACCGGCGGCAGTCGCGGCATCGGCCGCGCGTGCGTCCTCGCGCTCGCGGGGGAGGGCGCGGACGTGGTCATCAACTACGTCGCCTCGGACGAGGCAGCGGAGGCCTGCCGCGCGGCGGCGGAGGCGCTGGGCACCCGCGCGATCGCGGTCCGCGCCGACGTGGGCGACCCCGACGAGGCGCGCCGGCTGATCGAGGCGGCGGAGTCGCAACTGGGGCGCGTCGACATCCTCG
>JAQCJS010000208.1 GCA_027592975.1 Chloroflexota bacterium | reverse complement strand
CTCCCTCCTTCCGGCCCCCTCTCCCCGTTTGGGGAGAGGGTTGAGGTGAGGGCCTTCCCCCTCCAGGCTGCCCCCCACGGACGCCTCGATAACGTTTGTGCATAGAATGACGTCTCAGCGGATGGCGGCTGCTATCCTCCGCCTACTTCGACCTGATCCGAGCGCGCGCCGAGCCTGCCTCGCGGCGCCCTCCCCTGAATCCGAGGACACTGCCGCATGAGCAACTCCACCCGACCGCGCGACGAGTTCGTGGAGGCCAACGGCCTCCGCTTCCACTACCGCGAGTGGGGCGACACGCGGACCCGCCACGCCGTGGTGCTGCTCCACGGCTACGCCGAGACCTCCGAGGCCTGGAGCGACACCGCACAGGATCTGGCCCGCGAGTTCCGCGTGATCGCCATCGACCAGCGCGGCCACGGCCAGACCGACCGCGCCACCGACCGCGACTACACCCGCGCCAGCCAGATGGAGGATCTGGAGGCGATCATCGACAGCCTCGGGCTGCGCTCCGTGACGCTGATCGGCCACTCTATGGGCGGCGCGAACGCGATCTGCTACGCCGCGGAGCACCCGGAGATGGTGAACGCGCTCGTGGTCATCGAGACCGCGCCGGAGGTGCTGCGGTCGGGCATCGAGACGATCCGCCGGCTGCTGGCCACGGGCGCCTCGTTCCAATCACTGGAGGACGCGATCGAGGCGTTCCGGGAGTTCTTCCCGTACGCCACGACCGAGCAGATCGAGCGCCGGGTGCGCGCCAGCCTGACGGTGAACGACGACGGCGCGTACGTCTGGGACTTCGACCCGGTCTTCCGTGACCCGACCAACCGCCCGCCGGACCCGGATCCCGGCCAGCGCCGGCTGTCCGACCTCTGGGACTGCGCCGACCGCGTGCAGTGCCCCACGATGATCGTCCGCGGCTCGGAGACGGACATGCTCACGCCGGAGGCGATCCAGCGCCTGCACCGCCGCGTCAGCGGCTCGCGCGTGTCCCTGATCGAGGACGCCGGCCACTCCGTCCCCACGGATCAGCCCGGCGCGCTCAGCCTGAACATCCGGGAGTTCCTGCAGAGCATCGCCAGCCTGTAGGCGCTGCCGAACCACCGCCCTCGCGGGCTTCGGACCCGGGCCTCGATCATCGATCGGGCCCGGGTTTCTCGATCCGGCACTCCTCGAACGCGCGGGGTAGCGACCGACGTCCGCGCAGCCGGTACGATCGCCTGAGCAGGGTCGCGGCCAGCGGAACGAGTGCCATGCAGCGAGAGATCCACCGCGTCGTCGTCACCGGCCTCGGGGCGGTCACCCCCATCGGCAACACGACTGCCGACTACTGGGAAGGGCTGCGCACGGGGCGCAACGGCATCCACCGCGTCACCCAGTTCGACCCGACCGACCTGATCGTCCAGATCGCGGGCGAGGTGAAAGACTGGGATCCGGACGCCTACCTCGACCGCAAGGTGTCGCGGCGGACCGGGCGCTTCGCGCAGTTCGCCCACGCGGCGGGCGTGCAGGCGCTCGCGGACTCCGGCCTGGAAGTGACCGAGGCCACCCGCGACGACATCGGCGTGGTCATGGCGACCTCCGGCGACACGTTCAACATGGGGCCGGAGTGGGAGGTCTTCCTGGAGCGCGGATCACGCGCGGTGGACCCGTTCATCATCACGCGCATGGGCCAGCACATGGGCGCGGCGCGACTGGCCCGCCAACTGGGTGTCCGCGGGCCGAACACCACGATCAACACCGCCTGCGCCTCCGGCACGGACGCGCTGGGCCACGCGCTCAACCTGATCCGCCTAGGCCACGCGCGCGCGCTGCTGGCCGGCGGCGCGGAGGCGATGGTGACGCCGCTGGCGCTGTCCTCCATGGGCCGCCTGGGCGCGCTATCCAAGAACAACGACGACCCGGAGCACGCCTCCCGCCCGTTCGATGCGAAGCGCGACGGCTTCATTCTGGGCGAGGGTGCGGGCGTGCTGATGCTGGAGTCCGAGGAGTCGGCGATCGCGCGCGGTGCGCGCATCTATTGCGAACTGGCCGGCGTGGGCTGGTCCTTCGATGCGACCGACGACACCGCGCCCGACCCGGAGGGGCAGGCCATGGCGATGCGCCGGGCGATGCACGACGCTCAGGTCACCGCGGCCGAGGTGGACTACATCAACGCCCACGGCACCAGCACGCAGTACAACGATCGAACCGAGACGCAGGCGATCAAGATCGCGTTTGGCGAGGCGGCGAAGCGCGTCCGCGTGTCCTCCACCAAGTCGATGACGGGGCACCTGGCCGCGGGTGCCGGGGGGATCGAAGCGGTCGCCTCGGTGCTGGCGCTCCACCACGGCGTGATCCCGCCGACGATCAACTACGAGGAGCCCGACCCGGACTGCGATCTGGACGTGACGCCAAACACGGCGGTGACGGCCGACCTGAGCGTGGTGCTTTCCAATTCCTTCGGGCTCGGCGGACAGAACGCCAGCGCGGTCTTCCGCCGCTACCAGCCGTGAGACCTCGGCACCCGGGGGGACGCCGAGGCAGGATCCGGCTGACTACGCGACCGACACGCCACGTTGACGTTCGGCCAGTCGCTTCTGCATGCGGCGGCGGTGAACCTCGTCGCGGGTGACCGCCACCGGGCGCGGGCGCTCCGCGATGACTTCGTGCAGGATCCGCGGCGTGGACGCCGTGTGCTCGTACTTCATGAAGCCACACTGGACACACGAGTAGTACGCGTCCCCGACGTCGCTGACGTGCGCGAGGTCTCCGTGGCAGCGGGGGCAGCCCTTGGTGATGACCATCGTGTCCTCCTCGATCCGTTGTCTCGTCGACAAGAACGATCTTCGGGCGAGGTCGTTGAGCGCGCGTTGCGGAAGTGTTGCCAGTGTGTGAATCGTCTAACGCCCCTGGCGGCACCCCCGCGAGTGCTCGAAAACGCGCGGCAGCCGCAACGACCGGCCGCGTCCCGAAGACGCGGGAGGCATGCACCACCGCCCGGGCTGGCTATAGTTGGACGTCATGAGCCAACAGACACCCAGAGCGCGCATGGCCATCGACTGCCGATGGCTGAAGCGCAGCCTCGATCCCACGCGACGCGATCCCTACGCGATGTGCTGCACGCACATCATCCGGGAGGGCGCGGACTGCGTCGGCCCGTTCCTGGAGGACGTGGAGACGAACTGCGGCCTCTGGGAGCACGGCGGCCCCGCAGCGGCCCGAGCGCGCAAGTTCGGCTCCGGGCACGTCTAGCGCCGCGGACGCCGTCCCTGTCGCGCGCGCGCCGGGGCGGGTACGCTAGGACTCCCCAGCCTCGTCACCGCCACGCCGTGTCGCCTCGTCCCTCCGGACGGGCGGGGAGCGCCCCATGTCCAACGCCGCCGATCCGCACCCCCTGACGCCCGAGCAGCAGGCGGAGGTGGACGCGCTCCGCGCACAGACCCACACCACCCGCCGCGCCACCGTCCCGGCGGTCGAGGAGATCCTGTACCAGGCCCTCCCCGTCCTGGGCGACGGCAAGGGCTTCGTCCGCGTCATCGACTACATGGGGGACGATGCGGCCATCGTGCAGGCGGCGCGCGTCTCCTACGGCGCTGGCACGCGGCGGACGCGCGACGACCAGGGGCTGATCAACTACCTGATGCGGAACTGGCACACCTCGCCGTTCGAGATGTGCGAGATC
>JAQCJS010000207.1 GCA_027592975.1 Chloroflexota bacterium | reverse complement strand
CGCTCCCACGGCGCGCGGTGCTACGGAGGGGCCTGGCCGGCGTGGCCGGCCTCACGGGGGCGGCGCTCATCGGCTGTGGCGACTCGGGCGGACAGACGCCGACGCCCGTCGGCACCGCGGCCTCCGGCACGCCCACGGCCGTCACCGGCACCCGGACGCCGAGGCGAGGCGGCACGCTCCGCATCTCCGGCCAGCTCACCGGTGACGTCCCCAGCTTGGACTACGACCGGAGCAACAGCTCCGCGCTCGGCTCGATCACCAACCTCACCGGCGTGAAGCTCACCCAGTGGGACGAGCGGCCGGACAGCCCGGGCCCGGTGGAGAACGTCATCCCGGACCTGGCTGAATCCTGGGAGTCCCCGGACCAGGGCCTCACCTGGACCTTCAAGCTGCGCGCCGGGGTGCAGACCTCCGACGGCCTGGAGGTAACAGCCGAGGACGTGGTCTGGAGCCTCAACCGCCAGTCGAACGGCATCCGCTCCCCGCAGGGGCTGGTCCAGGCGAACATGCCGGACATGTACACCCGTCGCGCGGACGGTAGAGCGGACGTAAACGCCACCGCGATCGACAGGCGGACCGTCCAGTTCAAGCTGGCGAAGCCGGACGCGGACTTCCTCGCCATCATGGGCAGCCACTGGTGGACGGTGGAGCACCGCGACGTCATCACGAAGAAGGGTGCGGCGCCCGGCAAGACCGCGTCCGGCTGGGGCGACGTCAGCGGCGTCGATCAGATCCGAGGCGGCGGACCCTACTACCCCACCGAGTACGTCCCGGCCTCCGGGTTCAAGCTGAAGCGCAACCCGAACTACTACGACGCTAGCCTGGGCTACCTGGACGGCATCGACCACCCGTTCATCCTCGACCCGTCGGCTGCGGCGGCTGCGCTGCAGGCCGGCCAGCTGGACGCCTTCGGCCCGCTGACGCAGTTCACGGTGAACCAGGGTCTGGAGCTCCAGCGGTCGCCGAATCTTCAGGTGGACTGGCAGCCGTGCATGGTCTGGAACCCGTGGATCTTCGATCTTCGCGCCCCACCGTTCAACGACGTGCGCGTGCGACGGGCGCTCGCGCTGGCGATCGACCGGGAGTCGTGGATCAAGAACCTGCTGCTGGGCCGAGGCCGCAACGGCAGCATGGTTCTGCCGTGGCTGACCTACTGGGCCGTGGACCCCGCGAAGATGCGCGAGGACGGCCGCTACTTCACCACCTACAACCCGGCGGAGGCGAAGCAGCTTCTGGCCGCGGCCGGGCACGAGAAGTTCAAGTTCACGCTTCAGACCTCGAACATCGGCGCGTACACCGTGACCTACCCGTTTGCGGATCTGATGACGTCCATGCTGGCGGCGGTCGGCATCAGTCAGGACACGAGGATCGTGGACTACGCCGCCCACATCGGCGGGAAGACGTTCCCGGAGCGGGGGGTCTACCAGTCGTTCATCGTCCGCCCGGACATCCAGTCCTATGCGTACGCCCAGGTGGGCATGGGCGGCGGGCTGGTGGGCGGCGCGGACGTCTACGGAGCGCTTGCACAGGCCGACCCGGAGTACGTCGCCTTCCGGGAGATCGCTGAGAAGCAGCGCCTGACGCAGGATCGGAACGCGCGCCGGGAGCTGGTCGCCGACATGCAGAAGCGCTGGGCCAGGAACGTGTGGAACTACTACTGGCCGGCCCCGGACTCGCCGGTGGTCTCCAACAAGAAGGTCCACAACTTCCGGCCGCCCCCCGGGTGGAACTGGAACATCATGAAGCACGTCTGGAAGGAGATGTAGCCAAGCACGCACCAGTACCTTAGATTGACGCGGGTCGCCGGAGCAGTCCGGCGCCCCCTCCACCATGTGCCTCCCTTGAGAGCAGTGCGATGACCAAGTACCTGATCCAGCGGTTGTTGCTCGTCATCCCGACGTTGTTCCTGGCGGGGACGCTCATCTTCAGCGCGACCCGGATCCTGCCGGGCGACGCCGCTGCGCTGATGCTCGGCGCGAACCAGGAGGCGTTCAGCGAGGAGGCCCTTGAGCGCCTCCGCGAGCGGCTGGGCCTGTCCGAACCGCTCCCGCTGCAGTTCGTGAAGTTCTGGGGTGCCACGATCCAGGGCGACCTGGGCACGTCCATCTGGACGAAGAAGCCCGTCATGGAGGAGATCCAGCGCCGGCTCCCCACCACCCTGGAGACGCTGGCGCTGTCCGTCGCCTTCGGGTGGATGTGGGGCATCCTGGTCGGCGTGATCGCCGCGAGGAGACCAGAGGGGTGGATGGATCAGGTCGCGCGGTCGATCGCGATCCTCGGCCTATCGCTGCCGATCTTCTGGGTCGGCATGATGATGATCGTGCTTCCAGCGAAGTACTTCGGCTGGACACCGTTACGCGACTATAAATACATCTGGGATGATCCCGTCCAGAACCTCCAGTTGCTGATCTTCCCCAGCCTGATCCTGGGCATGTTCCTGGGCGCCCCCGTCATGCGCCTGATGCGCACGACCATGCTGGAGGTGCTCCGGCAGGACTACATCCGCACGGCGTACTCCAAGGGCCTGACGGAGCGCGTGGTGCTGTGGCGTCACGTCTTCAAGAACGCCCTGATGCCGGTGATCACGTTGATGGGTCTGCAGGTCGTCGCCGGCATCGGCGGGATCGTGGTCCTGGAGACGCTGTTCGCCATCCCGGGCATGGGCCAGCTGCTGGTCGCGCAGGCGCTGCCGAAGCGGGACTACCCGCTGATCCAGGGCATCGTCCTCGTGATGGCCACGATCACGGCGACCGTCAACCTCTGCGTCGACATCACGTACGGGTTCCTTGACCCGCGGGTCCGGTTCTAAGGGGGTTTGGAGATGTCCAACGCACCGGCCACCGCACTGCCCACCGATGACGGGTTCGGAGAGGTTAGGCTCCGCCCGCAGGGGAATCCGATCCTCCGCTTCGCGCGGCGGAAGCCGCTGGGCGCCTTCGGCGCGCTGATCCTGATCCTGGCGGCGCTGACGGCGCTCACCGCGCCGTACATCGCGCCGTACGGCTTCAACATCACCTCGCTCGGCGACCGCCTGATCGGGCCGTCGCCCGGGCACTGGCTGGGCACGGACGAGTTGGGACGTGACCTGATGAGCCGCCTGATATACGGCGCGCGCGTCTCCATCACCATCTCGCTCGGCGCCGTGGTGCTGGCCAGCTTCCTCTCGCTGGTCATCGGCGGAACCACGGGCTACTTCGGCGGCGTGTACGACACGCTGTTCCAGCGCTTCGTGGACGCCTGGCTCGCCCTCCCCGGCCTGGTCACCGCGATCATCATGGTCGGCCTGTTCGGGCAGAGCGTCTTCATGCTGATGTTTGTCATCGGCCTGTCCGGGGGCGTGCAGCAGAGCCGGGTCGTGCGCTCCGCCGTGCTGGACGTGAAGCACCGCCCCTACGTGGAGGCGGCGAAGTCGCTGGGGGCGACCGAGATGCGCCTGATGCTCCGGCACATCCTGCCGAACATCATGCCGATCCTCATCGTGCTCTCCACCACGGCCCTCGGCGGGTACATCCTCGCGGAGGCCGGGCTGTCGTTCCTCGGCTATGGCGTCCCGCCCCCCACCCCGACCTGGGGCGGGATGCTGGCCGGCAGCGCCGTGCAGTACATGGTGAACAACCCGTCCATGGTCATCTTCCCCGGCCTGGTGCTGGCGTTGACCGTCTACAGCGCGAAC
>JAQCJS010000206.1 GCA_027592975.1 Chloroflexota bacterium | reverse complement strand
GCAGCGCCATCCGCACGGCGACGCCGTTGGTGACCTGCTCTTCGATGATCGAGTTGCGGCCGGCGGCCACCGTGCCCGCGATCTCCACACCCTCGTTCTTCGGGCCTGGGTGCATCAGCAGGTGCTTCGGCTTCGCGCGCTTTAGGCGCTCCTGTGTGACCTGGTAAAGCTGCGAGTACTCGTGGAGCGAAGGCAGCAGGCCGCTGTCCTGCCGCTCGCTCTGCAGGCGCAGCGCCATCACCACGTCCGCGCCCTCCAATGCCCGGTCGATGTCCGTCTCGATCGTGACCGGAGGCATGGCGGACTCAGCGTGGCTCGGCCGGTCTGCCGTGCGGAGGCCGCGCGGGAGCAGCGTGGGCGGGCCGCACACGACGACCTCGGCACCCATGGCGGCAAGGCCCCACATGTCGGAGCGCGCGACGCGGGAGTGCGCGATGTCGCCGACCATCACCACGCGCTTTCCGCGCAGGTCGCCCACCCGGCTGCGGATGGTGTAGAGATCCAGCAGCGCCTGCGTGGGGTGCGCGTGTGCGCCGTCCCCGGCGTTGATGATCGAGGCGTCCGTGTGCGCGGCGGCCAGATAGGGCGCGCCGGACATCGAGTGCCGCATCACGATCGCGTCCGTCCGCATCGCCCGGAGCGTACGGACGGTGTCGATGAGCGACTCCCCCTTGGTGACGGAGGAGGTGCTGGCGGTCACGGAGAGGACGTCCGCGCCCAGAACCTTGCAGGCCAACTCGAAGGAGGCGCGGGTGCGCGTGGAGGGCTCGAAGAACAGGTTCACCACGGTGTAGCCGCGCAGCGCGGGCACCCGGGCGATGCGCCGATCCAGCACCTCCCGCATGCGGTCTGCCAGCGAGAGCACGGTCTCGATCTCCCCGACGGTGAAGTCGTCCAGGTCCAGCACATCGTCATGCGCCCACTCGGGCACCTCGGGCGTGGCCTGGGCGGTGCGAGTCAGTTCGGCGGTCACGCTTCGACCTTTCCGGGGACGACGACAACGGAGTCGCGGCCGTCCACTTCCTGCAGCAGCACGCGGACGTTGTCCGTTCGGGCGGTGGGGATGTTCTTCCCGACCATGTCGGCACGGATCGGCAGCTCCCGGTGCCCGCGATCCACGAGGACGGCGAGGCGCACGGCCTGCGGTCGCCCGTAGTCGTTGAGCGCGTCCATGGCAGCGCGGACGGTGCGGCCGGTGTACAGCACGTCGTCCACCAGCACGACCACCCGGCCGTCGATGTCCGGGAGCCGCGTGGGGCGCGGGGTGGACGCGAAGCCGCGGCGGCTCAGGTCATCGCGGTGCAGGGTGATGTCCAGGGAGCCGAGGGAGGGTCGCTGCCCCTCGAACTGCTCGATCTCGTCCGCGAGGCGCTTCGCGATCACCGCGCCGCCGCTCTCGATGCCGACGAGCACGATGCCGTCCACGCCCTGCGCCTCCACGATCTCGTGGGCCAGGCGCCTGAGCGTCCGGTGTAGCCCCTCGCCGTCCAGGATCGGCGCGCTGCTCATGCCTGACCTCCCGCGGTGCACTGGGCGGCACAAAAAAGCCGCCCGCGGGATCGGGAGGGTAATCGGCGGATCGCTGAGGTGGGGAGGAAGTCCGTGGGCGCGTGCGAACCGGCACCGGGTGCGGTGGTGGTCATCTGCGTTCCTTCCCGGCCTCTCTGGACCGGCTTAAAGAAAACGCTGGGGCGTTTCAGTCAGAATAGCACCGGAACCGTTCCGGGCAACCGGGCGAATCTCGCGGAAGTGCTGTCGGCGGACGGTCGCTAGTTCGCGGGGCCGCCGTCGTTCCGCTGCTCGCGGAGGAAGCGCTCCAGCTCATCCACCATCTCCTCGGCATCGGGGAGCTCGTCCAGCGGCTCCATCTCGATGTCCACGTCGTCCTCGGACTCCTCGTCCTCGTCGAGCTCCTCGGCGACGCGGCGGGCGTAGGCCGCGACCTCCGGGTTGCCCTCGATGTCAGAGGCGACCTGGGCTTCGAACCGGGCGGCGAACACCTCCAGGTCGTGGAGCGTCAGGTCGAAGTCGAAGGCCTCGTTCACGCGCTCCAGAATGGCGTGCGTCCCCTTCGGGTTGGGCGTGCGCTGGACATAAAACGGCATGTTCGCCCAGAGCGAGGCTGCGGGGATCTCTGCCTCTCGCGCCATCTGGTTGATCACCCCCACAATGCCGGTCGGGCCCTGGTAGGTGGATCGTGCCTGCGGATCCACGGCCAGCGCGCGGGCCAGCTCGCCCTCGGTCGCGGAGCCGTTCAGCCGCACGGGGTGCGCGTGGCTCACCTCCGCCAGCAGAGCGCCCAGCGTGAGGATGCCCGAGACCTCGAACGTCCGGCAGATCTCGAAGATCGCGTCGACATAGGCGTGCCAGGCGAGGTGGGGCTCCGTGCCCGCCAGCAGGATGACGTCCCGGTCAGCGTGCTCCAGCCGCTTAGCGGAGATCACGTTGGACGGCCAGTCGATGACCCGCTCCCCGTGCTCCAGTCGCACCTTCGGGCGAGCCTGCGTGAAGTCGTAGAAATTCTCCGCGTCGATGTTGGCGATCGTCTCGGCGCGCCAGCGTCGGTGCATGAAGCGCACCGCCGCGCTCGCCGCCTCACCGGCGTCGTTCCACCCGGTGAACGCCGCGATCAGCAGCGGTCGTCGAAGAGGGGGCGTGCGCCAGATCTGGAGGTCACTCACCACGTCAGGATAGTCCCTTCCGTCCATTTGCGGCGGGCGCGCTCCGGGCGGGGCCAGGGCGCTGGTCGCGGTCACTGTCAGCCCCGGTTCAGATTCGCACGCGCGATTCAGGGGTGTCCCTGACGCCGCCGGACGGGGCGAGGCTGATGCTGGACGCGCTGGTCAGGGAGGCCGCTTATGCCGCGCGTCTTGGTCGTCGATAACGAGGGGCCTGTCCGCGACATGCTCGCCACCATGCTCCGGGCCTCGGGCTACAACGTCTCGATCGCCCGGTCCGGCTTCGAGGGGATCGAGATCGCCTCGGCGCTTCCGCCTGACCTGGTGATGCTGGACGTCAGCATGCCCGGCTTTGACGGCTGGGCCACGCTGGAGCACCTGCGCACTGCGCTGCCGGCCGTGCGGGTCCTGATGATGAGCGGGATGGATCACCAGGCGCGGGCGCTGGAGAGCGGAGCCGTCGGCTTCCTCGACAAGCCCTACCGGCCAGCGGACCTGCTCCGCGCCGTGACGCGCGCCATGGACGACGAGCCGGGGACGCCCACGCGCCACGCCGCGTAGTCCCACGCGTCTGCCGTTCTGAGGGCCTTCGGGACCTTGTCCCTCGGTGGGCGGGACGTTCGGCCTTATCGCGCTCCGCGCTTCGCGATGAGCATCCCACTATCGGAACTCGCAGAAAGGGATCGCATGACGAACGAAGGCGGATCGAGCAACAAGGCGCTGGCCGTGCTCACGACGATCCTCGCGGGATCGGCGCTGCTGCTGGCGACGGTCGCGGTGATCGGTGGCGGCGACCGCGCAGCCGCCACGGCGACGAAGGCGGAGGCCAGCCCGCAGACCGTGAAGGTGGAGCTGGGCGACATCTTCATCAAGCCGAAGGGGATCACGGCGAAGGCCGGCACGGACGTGGTTCTGGAGGTCACGAACACCGGGAAGCTGGATCACGACCTGGCGGTGAAGGGCGGGCCGAGCACTCCGATGCTGAAGCCCGGCCAGACCGCCACG
>JAQCJS010000205.1 GCA_027592975.1 Chloroflexota bacterium | reverse complement strand
GGGGATGAGATGCGAGGGGGGGGCCCTCGCGCTCCCCGGGATGGGATGCGTCCAATCCCCTCTCCCCGTTCGGGGAGAGGGATGTGGTGAGGGTCTTCTCCTGGGCCGCGCTACACGCGCAGCGTGGAGGCGAGCCACGCGGAGAGCGCGCGTACGCTGTCCACGTTCATCTCGTGGCCCATCTCGTACACCTGCAGGTCGATCTGCGCGCCCTTGTCGCGGAGCTGCGCGACCATCGCCTCGACGTGCGTGATCTCGGCGACCTGGTCGTGGCGGCCGTGCTGCACGAGCATCGGCAGCCCTTCCAGCCCGGGGCCGATCTCGAGGCCGAGCGAGGTCTCCTCCGACAGGTAGCCGGACAGCACGACGAGCCCCGCGTACCGCGACGGCTCGATGAGCGCGAGCGACCACGCGAGCGCCGCCCCCATGCTGAACCCGAGCAGCACGATGCGCTCCGGGTCGATCGGGTAGCGCGCGACAACCTCGTCGATGAATGCGCGCAGCGAGGCGATAGCGCGCGCCGGCTCGTCGGAGGCGCGCTGGCCCTGGGTGTCGCGATGCAGCCAGGTGAAGCCGTAGACGTCCGGCCGTAGCTGGAACTCCCCCTGCGGCGCGATGAACAGCGCGCGGCCGCGGGCGAGGTGCGGCTCCAGCGCCGCCAGCTCCTGCGCGTTCGCGCCGTGCCCGTGCAGCGCGATCACCGTGGGCAGCGGCCCGTCGCCGCCGGGGTGGACCACCACGTGCATCAGCATCCGGGTCTCCTCCGTTTCACCGTTCCTGCTCCAACGACTTCACGAGGCGTTCGAACGCCAGCCAGTCCTCCACGCTACGCCAGTGCGCCGCGCGCGCCGACCGCGCGTTCATCGGATGCGCGATCAGCGCCGGGACCGTCGGGTGCGCCTCGTCGAAGTCGGCGAAGACCTCGGCGTTGTCGTCCAGGTGGACCAGCAGTCCGTGGTGCACGGCGTGCGACGCCTTCGGCGCGCGGTCGGTCGCGACGAGATCCCGGACGGCGATCCCGTGGCGCTCCAGCCAGCGTCGAGGCGCGGCGGCCTCCTTCACGCTGCGCGCCGTGACCACGACGATCTCGTGGTTGGCCGCCAGTCGCCGCGCGACGTCCAGCGCACCGGGCCGCGCCTCCATCTCCAACGATAGGTCGGACTCGAGGATCTCCGCGACCAGGGCGTCCAGGCGATCCTTGCCGAGCGTCGCGTGGACGATCGCCTCGATGTCCTGGGCGTGCGGGTTCGCCTCGCGGATGGCGACGAGGTCGACGCCCGTGCGTTCCAGCGTCACGCGGCGGAGCAGGCCGCCGAAGTCGGCGAAGGTGTTGTCGAAGTCGATCCCGAGCCACATCACGCGGCCTGCAGCAGTTGCACGACGTTCCCGTCCGGATCGGAGAAGGTGGCGATCCAGCCGCCCCACGGCTCCTGCTCCGGCGGGCGCGTGAAGCGCACCCCGGCCACCTGGAGGCGGGCGGCGGTGGCGTGGATGTCGTCCACGCGCAGCAGCAGCATGATCCGGAGCGGATCGCGCGCGGCGCCCTCCACCTCGCGGTGGACGGAGACGTTCAGGCGCACGTCGTCCGGGCAACCGGGCGCGGACAGCACGAACGACACGAAGTCCGGGCGGTCGGAGCGCGGCGCGAGGCCGAGCGTGTCCACGTAGAACGCGCGCATTGCCGGGTATCGCTCGTGCGTCGTCCAGATGACGACCCCCGCGAGCCCGGTGATGCGGTCGCTCATCGTGGCACCTCGGCGCTAGCGGGCGCGGTTCAGGGCGAAGTGGATCAGGGTGCGGACGGGGTTGCCGGACATGCCCTTCACCCACACGCCGCTGTCGCTGGACTTCGACATCACCCCGGCGATGTCGAAGTGCGCCCACGGTGTGTCGCGCACGAAGCGCTCGATGAACTTCGCGGCGGTGATCGAGCCGGCGGGGCGGCCGCCGGTGTTCTTGATGTCCGCGACATCGGACTTGATCTGGTCGTCGTACTCGGAGTCCAGCGGGAACCGCCAGACGCGCTCCCCCGCGGCGGCGGCCGCGCGCTCCACCTGCGTCATCAGCCGGTCGTCGTTGCAGAAGACGCCCGTGCGCACGCCGCCCAGCGCCACGGTCATCGCGCCGGTCAGCGTCGCGACGTCGAGGATCGCGGTCGCGCCCTTCGCGCGGGCGTAAGCGATGCCGTCCGCGAGGACGAGGCGGCCCTCGGCGTCCGTGTTCAGGACCTCGATGCTGGTGCCGTCCATTGCGTAGACCACGTCGCCGGGCTTGGTGGCGGCGCCGCTGGGCATGTTCTCCGTGCAGGGCGCGATCGCCATCACGTTGACGCGCGCCTTCAGCCGCGCCAGCGCGCCGATCGCCGCGATCACGCTGGCGGCACCGGACATGTCGCCCTTCATCGCCTCCATGCCCTCGGCGGGCTTGATCGAGATGCCGCCGGTGTCGAACGTGATGCCCTTGCCGACGAGGGCGATCGGGCGGCCGTTGCCGGCGCCGCGGTAGGTCAGCACGATGAACTTCGGCGGCTGGGCGGAGCCGTTCGCGACCGAGAGGTAGGAGCCCATCTTCAGCCGCTCCGCCTCGGCACGCTCGATGATGGCGCACTCGATGCCGAGGTCGGCGGCCATCTGCTGTGCGCGCGCCGCGACGATGGTCGGCGTCATCAGGTTCGCCGGCTCGTTCGCCATGTCGCGCGCGAAGTTCGCCGCCTCCCCCAGGATCACGCCCTCCTCCGCGCCACGCCGCGCGGCGGTGGTGCGGCGGGCCGAGGTCTCCACGATCGTCGCCGTCTCGATCGCGTGGCGCGGGCGGTCCTGCTCGCGAGTGTGGTGGCGGTCGAAGCGGTACAGGCCCAGCACGATCGCCTCGGCGGCGGCGCGCGCCGCGTCGGCCGGGTCGAGCGCGGTGGCGCTCTCCTGCAGCGAGAGCGCCACGTGGCCGGCGTTCATGTCGCGGAGGCGGCGGGAGAGGTTGCCCAGGCGCGTCCGGACGGCCTCCGCGGTCACGCCGTCGCGCTTGCCGGTGCCCAGCACGACCACTCGCTTCGCCTTCAGGCGGCGGCCGCCCGGCAGCACGGTCACCTCGCCGGAGCGTCCGGTGAGCAGGCCATCGGCGATGTGCTGCGCGATCACTCCTCCGAGGGCCGTGTCCACGGCAGCGGCCTCCGAGGCGAGCCGGCCGTCCTTGGCGACCTCGACCACGAAGGTGTCTGCCGTTTGCGCCGTGATCCCGCCGCCCGCGACCGTGATCTTCATCGCTCGTCCTCGTCCTGCGCGTGCCGCGCCTGCATCGTGTCAGAAGCATCGCGAGCATAGGCGGAGCGATTCCGGCGCATCAACCTGGCACCGCTGCGGGAGTTCCGGGGGTGCGCGGTGTTCCCGCGTCCCGGATGCGCGGGCTACACTGGGGAGCCGGGGGACATCTGTGCGAATCAAGCTGATGCGGTACGTGCATGACTCGACCGCGCCCGATCGGACGCGGATCGCCTGGTTCGATTTGATGGAGCTGGGCCTCGTGGTGCTCGGCTTCCTGCTCTACTTCCTCGTCCGCGGGGGTGTGGTTGATCGGACGGCCGATGCGCTGACGCATGCGCGCTGGATCATCGAAGGCCAGCGTGCCATGGGGATCTTCATCGAGCCGATGGTGAACGAGTGGGCGCTGGAATCCGCGTGGCGGGTGCGC
>JAQCJS010000204.1 GCA_027592975.1 Chloroflexota bacterium | reverse complement strand
GCGAAGTGCGCGATGTCGCGCACGATCAGCATGTACTCGTCGAAGCCGGTCAGCTCCACGACGTGCAGCTCGTAGTTGAGCCGTTCGATGTGCGCGTCGGTGTGGTGCGGGTAGCGGCGGCGCAGGCCCTCCTCGGTCAGGCGGCGCAGGTACTGGCGCGCCGTCAGGCCGTCGGGGACGCCGGGATCCGGCAGCAGCGTGCGACCGAAGGTCAGCTTGAAGTCGATCTGCTCGGCGATCGCCCAGGTGTTGTCGGCGGCCTCCGGGTGATCCGGGAACAGCGCGCGCATCTCCGCCTCGGACCGCAGGTAGAACTTGTCGCTGTCCAGCTTGAAGCGCTTCTCGTCGTTCATCGTGCTGTTGGAGCCGATGCAGAGCAGCACGTCGTGCGCGCGGTGCTGATCCGGCGTCGTGTAGTGCGAGTCGTTCGTCAGGACGGTGGGGAGATCCATCGACTTCGCGATGCGGAAGACGTCCGGCATGAGCTTGGTGAACTGCTCCATGCCGTGTTCCATGGTCTCCAGGTAGTAGCGCCCCTTGAACAGGTCGCTGTAGTACCCGACCACCTCGCGCGCCTTCGCCTCGTCGTCGTTGCGCAGCGCGGTCATGAACTCGCCGGAGGGGCAGCCGGACAGCGCGATCAGCCCCTCGCTGTGCGCTTCAAGGAGCTCACGATCCATCCGCGGGCGGTAGTAGAACCCCTCCAGGTGCGAGGCGGACGAGAGCTTGAGGAGATTGCGGTAGCCGGTCTCGTTCTGCGCCAGCAGCGTCAGGTGGTACGGCCAGCGCTGCTTCGGATCCTTCTCGAAGCGCGAGCCCGGCGCGACGTACGCCTCGATGCCGATGATCGGCTTGATGTCGTGCTTCCGGGCGGACTGGTAGAATTCGATCGCCCCGTAGAGCGCGCCGTGGTCGGTGATCGCCAGCGCCTTCTGCCCCAGTTCCTGCGCGCGCTGCATCAACGGATCGATCTTCGACAGACCGTCCAGCAGCGAGTATTCGGTGTGGGTGTGGAGGTGGGTGAACATCCGCGCGTTTCGAGAGTCTGAGTAAGCAGTTACGCGAACGGGCGTACTACATCCCGTAGGGTTCGGATGCTACACCCGTCGCCCGTGCCTGTCACGATCGGGCTACAGCATTCGCTACCGCAAGAACGCTACTCAATGTGGCTGCGAATTTGAAGTAGCGATTGCCGTTCGCCCAATCGACGGCCTGCTCAATATTGGTTCGGATGTTCTTAAGGATGGTCTCGGGGGTTCTGCCCGGGCGTTCGTCTCGGACGAACGCCTCAAGCTCTTGGATGCCTACTTCGATGACCGTCGCGAACAGATGACGCTCGTCGTCGAAGTCCACCCACTCCGCCAAGACGTCTCGAGTCTGCCGAAGCGCTCGAAGCTTCACGTCGTTCGATGTAGTCGCCGAAACTAGGTCGATCGCATCCCGGAGACGGGGGTCAGTCTCAGCGGGCTCGTCAGCCTCAGCTTCGTCATGGAGTGTCTGAACCGCGTAGTCCAGCACCTCAGTCCCGTTCCTCAACAGCGAAGTCTTGAAGCCGTCGTCACCCTCAACACGTTTGCGCTGTCCGGGCGCGAACGTTGACACGTCACGGAGCCCGGAGAGGTACTCATGCCTGATCTCGCTCGGTACGCTCAGCAGGCGGTCGTAATACGAGCGGCTCTGGCCGAGTGAGCAGTACTCGGAGGAGAGCGACTCGAACTCAGGCTCGATCGATGTCCGACCACCGGCCTGACCGAGGCGCAGGATCTTTACCCCCTCCAGGTCAACGACCTCGTTGGCTGACAGATGGAGGCGTGGCAGGAAGAGCGTTCGAAAGGTGTAGTCGTCCCAACTGTCGTTGCGGAGAACAACGAACGGGTAGGATCCGGGGTTCTCTACGTAGGCGCGACGGTCAATCACGTGGAAGCGCACTGAACGTCCCCGTCCTCGTTACCGGTAGTTGCCGAACTCCAGCTCCACGCCCCAGTCCTCGCCCTTGAGCGCGGCCATCGCGGACTGGAGGTCGTCGCGGCTGGGGCCGGAGACGCGGACGGCGTCGCCCTGGATCTGGGCGGTCACCTTCTTGTACTTCTGATCGCGGATGAATTTGCTGATCGACTTCGCGGTGTCGCTGTCGATCGCCTGCACCAGCGTGATCTCCTGGCGCACGGTGTTGCCGCCCGCCTGCGCCATGTCGCCGCGCTTCAGGTTCTTGATCGGCACCTTGCGCGCGATCAGCCGGCCGAGGAGCGCGTCCCAGATCGCGTCCAGCTTGTACTCGTCCGTCGTGTGGACGTTGATCTTGTCGTCCGCACGGCTGAACTCGATCTCCACCAGCACGTTCTTGAAGTCGAAGCGCCCGGTGATCTCGCGCAGCGCCTGGTTCACGGCGTTGTCGACCTCCTGCAGATCGCAGCCGGTCGTGATGTCGAAGGATTCGTTCGCCATAGTTGCTTCCTCTTTGGCCTGATGCCGGGGATACCCGGCGGGGCCTCGAACGATGCCGGTATACCCGGCGGGCCGCTCCAGACCTGCGGGCCCGAGCTCACGTCCGGAGCTAGCCCGCGCGGTCGAGTTCGAAGGCGGCGTGCAGCGCGCGCACCGCGTCGCCCACGCGCGCCGACTCTACGACGCAGGTGATGCGGATGTCGCTGGTGCTGATCATCTCGATGTTGATCGCGTGGTCGAAGAGCGTCCGGAACATGAGTGCCGCGTAGCCGGGTGCGCTGGCCATGCCCGTGCCCACCACGGACACCGTGCCCAGATCCGGCGCGGTGACCACGCCGCCGCCGCCGATGGTCTCCAGCAGCCCGTTGATCACCTCGGTCGCCTTGTCCAGGTCGCCCGGGGCCACGGTGAACGTGAGGTCCGTCAGATCCTCCACGCTCGCGTTCTGGACGATCGTGTCCACGGAGACGCCGGCCGTGGCCAGCGGCTCGAAGATGCGTGCCGCGATGCCCGGCTGATCCGGAACCCCGCGCACGGTCACCTTCGCGATGTGATCCTGGTGGGCGATGCCCCGGACCTTGTTGCCCTGCTCCATGGTCGTCTCTCCGTGAATCAGCGTGCCCGGCGCCGCCGCATCGAACGTGCTCGCGACGAGGATGTCGACGTTGTAGATCGCGCCCACCTCCACCGCGCGGGCGTGCATCACGCGCGCGCCGGTGGTGGCCAGCTCCAGCATCTCCTCGTAGCCGATGTCGCGGAGCGGGCGCGCCTGCGGGCAGACGCGCGGATCCGCGGTGAAGATGCCCGGCACGTCCGTGTAGATCTCGCAGGCGTCCGCCTTCAGCGCCGCCGCCAGCGCCACCGCCGTCGTGTCGCTGCCGCCGCGGCCCAGCGTGGTCACATCCAGGTCTTCGGAGACACCCTGGAAGCCGGCGACGATCACAACGCGACCAGCCGAGAGTTCGCGCTCTATCCGCTCCGTCTCGATGCCCGCGATGCGAGCGCCGCGGAACACTGCGTCTGTGCGGATGCCGGCCTGCTGGCCGGTGAGGCTCACGGCCTCCACGCCCAGTTCGTGCAGGGCCATGGAGAGCAGCGCGCTCGAGACGATCTCGCCCGTGGAGAGGAGCATGTCCATCTCCCGGGCGCGCCCCTTCTTCGTGATCTGCGCGGCCAGGTCCAGCAGGTCGTCCGTGGTGTCGCCCATCGCGGAGACCACCACCACCATCTGCTCGCCTCCCTGG
>JAQCJS010000203.1 GCA_027592975.1 Chloroflexota bacterium | reverse complement strand
CCAGCACCAGCGTGGAGGCGAACGGGTCGCCGGTGTACCGCGCGGCAGCGGCCGCGATCACGCGCTCCGTCTTCCCGCTGGCAGGCGGGCCAAGGACAAGCGTCAGGGCGGGGCGCGCCTCGGGCATGGCTCTCCGCGAATCGTCTCTACTGGCCCAGCGCGGCGGCGGGGTTCGTCTGCACCATGCGCTTCACCTCGGCGTTCGTGAAGCCGGCGTCCAGGAAGCGCTCCATCCACGAGCCGAAGCCTGCGGGGACGGGCGGGTTCGGCGCCTGGCCGAGGTCGGTGGAGAGGATGACGTGCTCCGGGCCCACGGCGCGCACGTCCGCGATCATCGCCGCCGCCGCCGCATCGCCGTCCTCGCGGAACGAGTTGGTGCCGGCCTGCTCCACGAACGCGCCGAGGGCTGCGACTTCCGTCTGCACCTCCAGCGGGATGCCGAAGGGCGTCGCGTGCGACACGATCGATCGGATGTCGCGCCGCCGCGACTCGCGCACCAGGGCGAGCGTCTCCGCCGGCGACAGGTGGCCGCTGCAGAGCGTCGCGCCGTACTGCACGATCAGATCCAGAAGGTCATGCACCACCGGCTTCAGCGCGCCGGCCTCGTCCAGTACCGTCATCGCCTCGGCCCGTGCGTTCCAGCGGCCCAGGTGGTCGTGCGACCAGGCGGTGTCGAACGTGGGGAACCAGACGACGGACGTGCCGATGCGCAACGCCGCGTCCAGCGCGTCCGGGTTCAGCCCCCCGACCGCGTGATCCAGCGCGATCGCGCCGTACAGCCGCGTCCCCGGCACCTCCGGCTGCAGCGCCCACGCGAGGATCTGCGAGGGCAGCTCATGGCTCTTCAGCACCACCCCGGCCATGCCGGCCTCCCGGGCGGCGTGGACCAGCTCGCGCGCGTCCATCTTCCGCTCGGCGTAGGGGTCCGGCGACCAGTGGGCGTGGGCGTCGATGGCGCCGCGGAGCAACTCGCGCGTCTCGTCCCGGAGTTCGGACAGCGTCTCGGCTCGGTATGGAGTGGGCACGGCGGCTCCTTCGTGCGGGGTGACCCGCCGCACGATAGCAGCCTGATGCCGGGACGACAGGATCCGGGGACGACGCCGGCTAGTAGCGCGCGACCGCCAGCACGCCCTGCTGCTCCGTGAGCACGCGCGCGTCGCGTGTGACGAGGATCGAGGCTGCCTGTGCGAGCGCGGCCCGCACGACCCCCTCCACCGCGCGCGACTCCTCGCGGATGGCCTGGTCACGCGCGTCGGTGGCGGTGCCGAAGTGGTCGACGGCGTCCTCGTTGACGATCATGGTCGCGACACGCCCCTCGTCCGCCGCCCGGCGCACGCTCTCGATCCCAGCGAGGGCGAGGTCGCCCCAGGCGCCTTCGAACCAGCGGGCGGCCTCGGCGTCGGCGTGCGCGTAGCGCGCCTGCACGGCCAGCTCCATGAGCCACGCGGCCTGCGACCGCTCGTCCTGCGTCGGATCCAGTTGGCCCGCGTCGATCGCGGCCGCGCCGATCCCGTCCGGCAGCTGTCGCCGGATGGCGCCGCGGCCGGAGTCCGTGCCGGCGAACAGGAGCAGGTCGCCCGGCTGCATCATCGCGACGATCTGCTCGGCGGCGTCCGCGGCGTACTGCACGCGGTGCTCCTGGATGTGGCGCTCCACACTGTTCATGGAGTGCCCGCCCGACCCGTCCGGCGCGCCCTGCTGGTCGCGGCCCGTGCGCTGCTTGAGCTTCTCGATGCGCTCGCTCGGCTCCACGCTCTGCGTCGCGTCCGTGACGGCGTACTGCACCCGGCGGATGGCCACCTCGCGCAGGCTGATCTCCGCCAGCACCACGCCCGTCCCCGCCAGGTAGCGGTACCGCGTCAGCTCGAAGAGTGACGGCTCGTCCGCAATGTCCACCGCGTTGCGGATGGGGTACAGCGTCTCCAGCGTCATCAGCACGTCCGAGGCACGGGAGCCCACGTAGATGAGGCCCGCGGCCCCGTGTGCGGTCGCCTCCTGGATCATCGCCTCCAGCGCCTCGGCGTCGTCTTCCAGCGACTCGCGTGCGTGGCGCGCCGGGTCATCCGGGTAGCGCCCGATCGCCTCGCGCACGGCCTGGCGGAGCATCCGCGCCGCCGTGGGCTGGCCATCCGCGCCCACGCCAAGGTCGATGCTGGCGGTGAGTACCGGGGCGGCGTCTGCCCGGACGAGCCGCATCCGCTCGATCATCGCGTCGATGGTGAAGGGGGCGTTGCTGGTGTCGTTCATGGTCACATCGTCGCAGACTCGGCATCCCGTACGCGTGTCCGAGCGGCGAGGTGTGTCGCTCGCGCATCGCGTCCAGCGGCGGCCATCAAAGAAGTGATGGCCCGCGCCTCCCTGCGCCGCGAGTCTAGACGGACGCCCGGGTACCGGTGCGTTCACCTCGGACGATGCTGGGAGGGTTTCATGCGGGTCTCCATCGGGCTGCACGCGCCGTTGCGGGAGATCCCCCCGCTTGTCACTCGCGCCGAGGCGCTCGGCTTCGACATGTTCGTGGCCAACGAGACCTCCTTCGAGCCGATGCTCATGCTGGGCGCGGCGGCGCTGGCCACGGAGCATGCGGTGCTGACCACGGGCGTGGCGCTGGCGTTCCCGCGCTCGCCGTACGTGATGGCGCAGGCGGCGTGGGAGGTGCAGCGCGCCTCCAACGGGCGGTTGCTGCTGGGCCTCGGATCGCAGGTGAAGGGGCACATGGAGCGCCGCTTCTCGATCCCCTGGGCGCCCCCGGGACCGAGGATGAAGGACTACATCGCCTGCCTGCGCGCGATCTGGCGGACGTGGCAGCACGGCGACCCGCCCACGTACGAGGGCGAGTACTACCGGTTCCTGCGCATGAACCCCGCCTCCAACCCCGGCCCCATCGACCACCCGGACATCCCGATCGTGGTGTCGGCCGTGAGCCCGTACATGGCGCGCCTCGCGGGCGAGGAGGGTGGCATCGTCACGCACTCCTTCACTACCGATCGCTACATGCGCGAGGTGTTGCTGCCGAACGTGCTGGCGGGCGCCGCGAAGCGCGGGCGGAAGAACTCCGAGCTCTCGATCCGCGGCGGCGGCTTCATCGCCACCGGCAAGACCGAGGAAGACGTGCACAAGATGCGCGAGTGGGTGCGCTCGCGCGTCGCGTACTACGGCTCCACACGCTCCTACCACGGCGTGCTCGCCCTGGACGGGTGGAGCGAGGAGGGTGCGGCGCTGCACCGGCTCTCGATGGAGAACCGCTGGCAGGAGATGACCGACCTCATCACGGACGAGATCCTCGACGAGTTCTGCGTCGCCGGGACGTGGGACGAGCTGCCGAAGGTGCTGAGCGAGCGCTACGCGGGCATCGCCACTGACCTGACGTTCTCCGCGAAGCTGGACAACGAGGGCGACGCGGAGCAGATCGCCGATGTGGTGCGGCAGATCAAGCTCATCAAGCCGTTCGGCGCAGACGACTAGCGGCCCTCCCGGCACGTTCGCGACGAGGCGCCCGCGAGGGCGCCTCGTCTGTGCAGGCGGGCGCGGCGCTAGCCGGCGGGGTGCAGGTACTTCGGCAGCGCGGTGCGCCAGTCCCCGAGGCGCGTCGGCTTCATGAGGACGGCGTCCCCGCCGATCTGGCGCGCGCGGTCCTCCTCGAACACCTGGGTGCCGTCGAACATCGTCACCACGAAGAGGTGGCCGTCCGGAACCGCCCACT
>JAQCJS010000202.1 GCA_027592975.1 Chloroflexota bacterium | reverse complement strand
AGCCCCTCGCATCTCATCCCCCTTCCCGCGCAGGGAAGGGGGCATGGGGATGGGCCGACCCGCGTAGACACCTCGACCGTCCGCCACCTCGACCGTCCGCCACCTCGACCGTCCGCCACCTCGACCAACCGCATCCCGACGCCACTTCGACCCCCGCGCGCCCCTCACGCGCACCGTCCTCGCAACCCTCGCCGGGGCGTGCGCGCCGTCCGCGTGCGGTACGATCGAGGATGCCGTCCATCCCCTCGTTCGAGTTGAGGTGCAGCGTGGTGAACCCCTCAGGGCGTCGACGTGTCGTGGTGACGGGGATGGGTGCGGTCACACCGCTGGGCGTCGGCGTGGATCTGTTCTGGGAGAACGCGGTCGCGGGGCGCTCCGGCATCCGCCGCATGACGCTCGCCGACCCCTCCAACTACCCGTGCCAGGTCGCGGGCGAAGTGCCGGACTTCGACTACACGCAGTACATGGATCGCAAGGACGGCCGCCGGATGGCGCGCTTCTCCCAGTACGCCGTCGCCGCGAGCCGCATGGCGATCGAGCACGCCGCGCTCGACCTCGACCACACCGACCGCGAGCGCGTCGGCGTGCTCATCGGCAACGGCGGCGGCGGCATCCCGAACGACGACGAGCAGATGCGCACGCTGCTGGAGCGCGGCGGCATGAAGGTCGACCCGTTCTACATCTCGAAGCGCCTGAACAACATGGCGGGCGGCAACATCTCCATCCAGTTCGGGCTACTGGGCTACAACAACACCGTCTCCACCGCATGCGCGGCGGGCACGCAGGCGATCGGCGACGCCGTGGAGGTGATCCGCCGCGGTGCGGCCGACGTGATGCTCGCCGGCGGATCCGAGGCTGGCGTGTGCGAGCTCGGCCTCGCCGGGTTCGCCTCCATGCGCGCGCTCGCCTCCGCCCACAACGACGACCCGGAGCGCGCCAGCCGCCCGTGGGATCGCGACCGCGACGGGTTCGCGCCGGCCGAGGGCGCGGGCATCCTGGTGCTGGAGGCGCTGGATCACGCGCTCGCGCGCGGGGCGACGCCGCTCGCGGAACTGATCGGCTACGGCGTCAGCGCGGACGCCTCATACCTCGTCGCGCCGAGCGAGAACGGCGCGGGGGCGGCGCGCGCCATGAACGCCGCGCTGCGTGACGCGGGCATCGGCCCGGACGAGGTGGACTACGTCAGCGCGCACGCGACCGCGACGGACGTGGGTGATCTGGCGGAGACGGGCGCGCTGAAGACCGTGTTCGGCCAGCGCGCGTACCAGCTGCCGGTGTCGGCGCTGAAGTCGCAGATCGGCCACCTGCTCGGCGGCTCCGGGGGTGTCGAGACGATCGCCGCGATCCAGACGATCCGCACGGGCATGATCCTGCCGACGCTGAACCTCGAACACCCCGGCGAGGGCTGCGATCTGGACTACGTCCCGCTGGTCGCACGCCGCGCGGAGGTGCGCACGGTGATGAAGAACTCCTTCGGCTTCGGCGGCCAGAACGCCGTCCTTGTCCTCCGCCGGTACGAGGCATAGCGCGCCGCGCGAAGCGCGGGCTCCGTAACGCCGCAACGCGGCCGGGAGTGATCCGCGCGTGCGCGGCGCAGGGCCGCAGGCTCTACGATCGCTCGCGACATCATCTGGAATCTCGGGGGGGCAATGTCCGACATCTGGCAACTGGTGCTGGTCACGGCGCTGGTGCTGACCAACGGTCTCTTCGCCGGGAGTGAGATCGCGCTTATCTCGCTCCGGCCGGCCCAGCTGGATCGACTCGCCCTTCGGGGCGGCGCGGGACGGGCGCTCGCACGGCTCGCGGCAGATCCGAACCGCTACCTGGCGACGATTCAGATCGGCATCACCCTGAGCGGGTTCCTCGCGTCGGCTGCTGCCGCTGTCAGCCTCGCGGAGCCGGTCGTGCCGCTGTTCGCTGCCTTCGGCGACGCCGCCCCGGTGGTCGCCGTGATGTTCGTCACCGTGATCCTGACGTTCGTCATGCTCGTGTTCGGCGAGCTGGCCCCGAAACGGTTCGCCATGCAGCACGCGGAAGGGTGGGCCCTGCTGGTCGCCCGTCCCCTGGAATGGCTGGCGATCGCCTCCCGGCCAGCCGTGTGACTGCTCTCCGCGTCCACCAACATCGTCGTGCGCCTCGCCGGCGGGGATCCGAAGCGGCAGCGCGAGGAGGTCAGCGAGGAGGATCTCCGGGAGATGATCTCGACGCAGCCGTCCTTCACGGCGGAGGAGCGCCGGATCATCTCTGGCGCCATGGAGTTTGGCGAACGGACGCTCCGGCAGGTGCTTGTGCCCCGCCATGCAGTCTTCGCGCTGCCGGGCAGCACGGACATGCTGGAGGCGCAGAACGCCATCCTCGAATCCGGGCACTCCCGCGTCCCAATCTATCGCACGGGTCTGGACGACATCTTCGCGGTCGTGCAGCTGCGCCAGATCGTCGGCCGGGCGGGGATTCTTGAGGATGTCGCTGCGCCGATCCCGTCGCTGCCGGAGACCGCACCGGTCCTGGCCACGCTGCGGATCCTCCAGCGCGCCCGCCAGCAGATGGCCGTCGTGGTGGACGAGTTCGGAGGCGTGGAGGGCATCGTGACCATGGAGGACCTGGTCGAGGAGCTCGTCGGCGAGATCTACGACGAGGACGACCGGGACGTGAGCGGGGTCGTGCACCTGCCGGAGGGCGGCATGCTGCTCCCCGGGAGCTTCCCCGCGCACGATCTCATCGACCTCGGCATCGACGTGCCGGACGGCGCGTACGCCACGGTCGCCGGGCTGATCCTGGAGGAGTTAGGGCACTTCCCGGTGCCCGGCGAGTGCGTCACGATCGGCGACTGGCGGCTGACGGTTCGGAGCATGGAGCAACTGGCGATCGCCGAGGTCCACGTGCTCAGGGCCGAGGAGCCGGTGGGCTAGCGCCTCCCCCCTCTCGCGCGCCGGCCGCTGCGGGGTCGCGGGTCAGGTGAACAATAACGGAGGCCGGGCAGATCGCCCGGCCTCCCTTGCATCTGCCGTTCGGGACGTGTCGGAACGCGCTACGCGACGGCCATCCGGGAGTGCTGCGGCACCATGCCGTCCAGCAGAACCTCCAGCGCCATGCTGTGCGCACAGGCACGCTGCATCTGGAAGTAGTCGCAGTCGCAGGACCAGCGCTCGCCATCATAGTGGACGGTATGGTCGCTGTTGTTGCCGCGGACAGTGACGACCATGGAATGGAAGTCGAACCGGCTGCGCTCTTCCGCGTAGCGGTGCGCCTTCTCGATCTTGCCGATCATGCCTGACTGCAAGAGAGCCTCCTTCGCCGCGAATCCCCATCGCGGGTGCTGCTCGAATGGCCCGGAAACGACAATCGCCGCGGCTTGCCGCGGCGACACAACGTCGATCTCAGGGGGCCACTCTCGTGTGAAGTGTGTCCATCAGACCACCTCTTGCCAGCAACCTAGACCTGTGTGCGTGGCGCGTCAACATCGTGCGGGTGCGCACGAATCGAGGCTGTGACGTATGCGCAGGATCGTGCCTGCCCGGCGCACGGCCGGCGGGTGCGTGGCGCGTGCCGAGGGCTAGGGATGACGTGACAGCACCTCGTAGCGTGGCGTGGGCCCTTCGAGGTACGAGCGCACCAGCACCAGTCCGTCGGCCAGGTACGGCTCGGGCGGCGGCGGATCCAGCGCCGCGATCGCCTCCGCGACGGCGCGCCGATCCTCGGCGGTCGCGTG
>JAQCJS010000201.1 GCA_027592975.1 Chloroflexota bacterium | reverse complement strand
GCCGCCCCGGACATCATTGGCGGGCGGCGCGGATTCTGGGCCGTGCTGTCGCCGAACGGCCACAATGAAGAGGCCCTCACGGGCGCGCTGGGCACGCACTGGGAGCTGACACAGAACGGGCTGAAGCCGTACGCCAACGGCGTGGTCTCCCACCCGATCCAGGACGCCGTGATCCGCCTGCGCAACGAGCATCAGCTCACCCCGGACGCCGTCGAGAAGATCGAGGCGCGCGTCTGCCCGCTCGTCCTGGAGCTGATGAACCGCCCCGACCCGCAGACGGGGCTGGACGCGAAGTTCTCGTTCCAGCACTGCGCAGCCGCCGCGTTGGTGGACGGCGCCGGGCACGACGCCCAGTTCTCCAACGCGCGCGTGCTGGACCCGGTGATCGCCTCGCTCCGTTCGCGCGTCAGCGCGACGGTCGACGCCGCGATCCCCGAGCACGAGGTGTTCGTGACGATCACGCTGACCGACGGCCGCCAGGTCTCCACCCACGTGGAGCACGCCTCGGGCTCTCCGGAGAACCCGCTCACGGACGCCACGCTGGACACGAAGTTCCGCGCGCTGGTGGAGCCCGTCTTCGGCGCGTCCCACGCCGCCGAGCTGCTGGACGTCGCCCGCAACCTCGAGGGCGCATCGAGCATCTCTGAGCTGCTGCGCCTCGCGACGCGGCCGGGGCTGATCTCGGACTAGCGGCAGCCCGCCCGCCGCGAGCGCGTCAGGCGCGCTCGCGCACTACAGGGTTCTGCAGCACGCCGATGCCGGGGATCTCGATCTCCACGATGTCGCCGTCCGTCATGTTCTCGGTGGGCCCGTCCGTGCCCATCCAAAGCACGTCGCCGGGGTGCAGCGTCATGTACTGGCTCATGCGGCTGATGTAGTGGCGCACGCTGAAGATCGCGTCGCGCACGGCGTACGTGTACACCTCGCGGCCGTTCAGCCGGATCGTGACATGCAGATCGTCCGGCTCCAGGTCGGTCTCGATCCACGGCCCCATGGGCTTGAACGTGTCGGTGTTCTTCGCGCGCCAGAGCGTGCGATCAGTCCTCTGCCACGTCCGCTCGCTCACGTCGTTGCCGATCGTGTAGCCCAGCACGTAGTCCAGCGCCTCCGCCTCCGACACGCGGTGACACGTCCTGCCGAAGACCACCACCAGCTCACCCTCGTACTGGACGAGGTCGGTCGCGTCATGCGGGATGATGATGCGCTCGCCGTCCGCGATCAGCGCGTTGTTCGCGCGGTACCCCACGTCCGCCGCGGACGGGAACGTGGGATCGACCGCGCCGATCTTCGCCATCTCCGTGATGTGCTCGCGGTAGTTCACCCCGGCTGCGTAGAAGACCGGCGGCACCACGGGCACCAGCAGCCGCACGTCCGGCAGCGGGTGCACCTCGAACGTGCGCCGGTGCTCACCGAACGGCGTGCCCTCCACGGCGACCACCTGGTCGCCTTCCACCAGGCCGTACGCCGGCTGGTTCTGAGCCCACTGGAAACGGCACCACCGCATCGCGCGCTCCTTTGCAGACCGCTGCGGACCGCGCACTCGCGAGCACCTCGCGCCGCGGGCCGAACGTGTCGCGAAATAATAGCGTTCATTGATCAGCAAAGTTCCTCATGTCCCGTGCGAAGTCCGGGATCGGACGCGTGATCGCAACGAACGCGAAGCATCCGAAATCTATGATGCGACGCGTCTCCCCCCCGCAGTCCTGAGGTGGCCTTCATGTTCGAGCGCATAGCGTCCCGGCGCCGGTTCCTCGCAGGCATCGCAAGCACCGCAGGCGGGGCGGCAGCGCTCGGACTCCGACCGATCGCCGGGGCGGCCTCCGCGCTCACGCAGGATGCGGCCCCCTCCCCCGCGCCCGCGCCTGCGCCCGCAGTGCGCTTCGGCCGCGTGCTGCCCACCAACCACCTCGCGTGGGTCTGGCAGTTCAACCAGGACGGCGAGCCCGAGCGCATCCGCGACATCCTGGCGGCGCACGGACTGGGCATCGCCCTGAAGACGCACGACGGCCTGGAGTGGATGGCGAAGTAAGACACCAGCCGCAACGCCGTCAGCGGCCCGCAGCGCATCGCGCAGCTGGCGAGCTTCTTCGAGGCCGGCGGCGTGCCGTTCCACGCGTGGTGCGTGGTCCACGGCACGAACCCCGCGCGAGAGGCGAGCATGGCCGCCTCGGTGCTGTCAGCCGGCGCCAGGAGTCTCTCGATCGACCTCGAGTCGTACTCCGGCTTCTGGCGCGGCACCCGCGCGCAGGCAGTCGAATACACCAGCGCGCTGCGCCGCGCGCAGCCCAACTCCACCGTCATGACAACGATCGACGCCCGTCCGTGGGAGATCGACCGCATCCCGCTGAAAGAGTTCGCCGCCGTCTCGGATGCAATCGCACCGCAGGTCTACTGGACCGACTTCGGAACCATCGCGAACGTGACGAAGTACCGCCTGGCGGGCGTGGATCCCGGCGCGGCCGGCGTCACGGCGCTCTTCGCGCTGGACACGGCGGCCAGGAAGCTCGTCTCCTATGGACTGCCGATCCACCCGATCGGCCCCGGGCTGATCACGGACACCAGCGCATGGGGCCAGTTCATCACCGAGGCCTACGCGCGCGACGTGGAGTCACTCTCCGTCTGGCGGCTGGGCACCACCTCGCCGCGCGTCCTCGAGCTGCTGAAGGCAACGCCGCCTCGGCCGCGCTCGTACACCGTGCAGACGGGCGACACGGCCGGTCGCCTGGCCGCCGCGTGGCACACCAGCGTCGACGACATCGTGCGCATGAACGGCCTCGCAAACGCCAACGTGATCGTTGTCGGCCAGGTGCTCGCGATCCCGCGCGGGGCGGGCGCGCCCGTGGCGGCAGTCGCTCTCCCCGTCGCCTCGGCGCCGGGGACCTACACCGTGCAGCCGGGGGACAGCGTGGGCGCGCTGGCGGTCCGCTGGAACACCACCACCGCGCGGATCGTCGCTGCCAATGGGCTCGCCAGCGCGAACATGATCCGCATCGGGCAGATCCTGCGCGTCCCGTAGCGCGCGGCCTGTGCTATCCCGCGGCCTCGCGGTCCCCGTCCGTGGTCGAGGCGGTGCGTACACGTCCGCGGCGCATCTCTGGGATCCACGGCACCCAGGCAGCGCTGACGATCACCACCGCGCCCAGGACGAAGAACGCCGTCTGCAGCCCGGCTACCGTGTCCGCGTTCCTCGAAGCGATCAGCACGACGACGGCAACTCCCAGCGTGCCGCCGAGGTTGTTGAACATGCCGCGCAGCCCCACGATCGCGGCGATCCGATCCGGCGCCACCTCGATCCCCGCGTTGTTCAGCGAAGGGTTCGCGAGGCCGAAGAACACCCCGGCGAGCGCGGTCACCACCAGCAACCACCAGAAGTCGCTGAACCGCACGCCCAGCACGGCGACATCGTGCAAACCAAGTCCGACGACGATCAGCGACGCTCCGAGGCCCACCAGACCCGCGAGGATCGGCTTGCGGAAGCCCGTCTTGTGGATGATGAACGCCGATAGCGACGAGAACGTCACCATCAGCACGCCTCGAGGCGCGGCCAGCGCGCCGCTCTCCGAGACGGCCAGCCCGTAGGCCGTCTGCGCGTACAGCGGCAGGATCGAGACCACACCCATCCACCCCGCGCCGAAGCAGAACGAGAGGAAGTTCGTGGCGATGAACGGGCGGCGGCGCAACAGGTCCAGGTCCAGCACGGGCACATCGACC
>JAQCJS010000200.1 GCA_027592975.1 Chloroflexota bacterium | reverse complement strand
GGGTGGGCGCCCCCGCGGATTGCGGAGGCGCCCGCCGGTGTGCTGCGCTCGACTGGCAGCCCAAACGCGGGGGTCGGGGCCGTGGTGCGCCAGGACGCCCCCGCATGGGCGCGATGGGCAGTCCCCGTCATCGTCAGCATCGCCGCCGAGGACCCCGGCACGGCGGAGCGCATCGCAGCGCGGCTGGGCGGCGTCGCCGGCGTCGCCGCACTGGAAGTCGACCTCACCCTCAGGCAGGAGGGAGACCCTGGCCCGCGGACCTCAGACCTCGCCGCGACCGTCCGCGCCGCGGCCCTCGCATCTGGCCTACCGATCCTCGCGCGCATCGCTCCCGGGACCGAGGACCCGGGGCCACTGATCGCCGCGGTCGAGCGAGGCGGCGCGCAGGCGCTGACCGTGAGCGGAGCCGTGCCCGCGCTACTCATCGACCCGGACCGGCGCCGCAGCGTCCTCGCCGCGCCGTCGGGCACCCTCTCGGGCCCCGCCATCCGTCCACTGGCGATGTGGATCGTCGCGCGTGTCGCGGCGCGCACGGCACTCCCCATCATCGCCGCCGGCGGCGTGAGCTCAGGTCGGGACGTCGCCGCGTTCATCATGGCGGGTGCCTCCGCCGTGCAGGTGGGAAGCGTCACGCTCCGCGAGCCTGGCGCCCCGTGGCGGATCCTCGAGGAGTTCGAGTCATGGTGCGCGACCCACGGCGTAGCGGGAGTGGCAGAGATCCAAGGCCGGACAGAAACGGGAGACTAGCGCCGACACCCCGCCGCCCTCATGATGGGGACAGTCGTCGGGGCGTAGCTCAGCCTGGTAGAGCGCTGCGTTTGGGACGCAGAGGCCCGCGGTTCGAGTCCGCGCGCCCCGACCACTTCCCCTCCCTGCTGCCCGCCTTCGCCCTACGCGGCGCGCCGGCGCTCGGCGTCCTCGGTCACGACGCCCGTGATCGCCCCCCAGACGGGGAATCCCACGGCACCCGGGTGGGCTTCTGCGATCCGCGCAAGCGCGGTCTCGATCGGCACCGCCGTTCCCGTCGATAGCGGCACCGTCATCCAGGCGATGTCGAGCAGCGCTCCCGCCAGGAACAGGAGCTGCGCGCCCAGTTGATCCTCCGCGATCCCGACCCAGTCCTCCTCGATGCGGTCCACCAGGTAGCACGCGAGCATCTGATCCCGGTCACCCCGTGGCGCCTGGAAGCGACGTGATGCCCCCGAGGCGATGACGAGGCGCAACTGCGGGAGCAACTCCGGCGCGAGACTGGCACGGCCCACGACCGCGCTCGCCCAGCGCTGTGCAAGCGAGACGGCTGCGAGCTCCTCGCTCGTGCCGCCAGTGACGAGCGTCCTAGTGAGCGTGTCGGCCAGACGGATACTCCGGCCGCGGAGCGCGCGCGGCCCCGGGTTCCCCGCACGCTCGCCTGCCAGCCGGGTGCGCTGCCCTCCTGCAAACTTGGCGTCATACATAGCCTGGTCCGCGCTGTGCAGGAGGTCCGCCGGCGTCTCGGCATCGCCGGGCGTCACCGCGATGCCCACCGACACTCCAGCACGCATCTCCGCGCGTTCGAATTCGATCTCAATCTCCTCCACCGCCGCGTGGATGCGGTTGGCCACCGCGAGCGCGGCTTCCCCATCCGCTCCCTCCATGACGATGACGAACTCGTCCCCGCCAGTCCGCGCGACGAAGTCTCCGGTCCGGCAGGATTCACGCAGGATGCGCCCGACCTCGCGGATCACCCGGTCGCCCACCTCGTGCCCGAGCGTGTCGTTGAACACCTTGAGGTTGTCCATGTCGACCACGAGGACCGCGACCCTCGGAGGCTCGCCTCCCTCGTCCGGAGCACCTGCGCGATCCCGAAGGGCCTGAAAGCGCTCCTGGAGGAACCGGTAGTTCGGCAGGTCGGTCAGCAGGTCGTGCTTGGCGCTATAGTCCGCCTGCTCGAACAGCCGGATCCGGTCGATCGTGACCGCCAGCAGCCCGGCCACCTCATCGAGGGCGTCCATGTCGCCAATCCCGTACGCCTCGGTCGCATCGGTCACAAGCGCGAAGACAGCGGACGTGCGGCCTCCGTGGCGGATCGGCACGGCGGCCATCTCAGTGACACCCGGACCCACGGAGTCCCAGTCCAGCGCGGCGTAGCGAGGATCATCGCGACGAAGGGACACTGCCGTGCCGGCCGCGACGGCGACTCCCGCGAGCGAACCCACCAGCGGGGTGGGTTCCGGCCGCAGAATGCCGTCCGGGTACATCGCATATGGCTCCACCGATTGCTGGCCTTCGTCCACCAGGAACATCACCGCGCGGTCGAAGGGGATGAGCCAGCGCACCTCTTCGGAGAATGCCGCAAACGCCTCACGCAGGTTCACAACGGAAGCGACGATCCTCGCGAGGTTGCTCAGCGCCTGGATGTGCGAGGCCCTCGCCGTCGCCTGTTGATAGAGCGTGGCGCCGTCCAGCGCGAGCGCCAGTTGCTCCACCGCCTGCTCCACAATCGGGAGTTGGTCCGCGCGTACCGCCCGGGGCACCACCACGATCGCCAGGCCGAGCATCTGGCCCTTGGGGCGCAGCGGCACCACGACGGCATAGCGGCTGTCATCCGGGAGGAAGCCGGGACCCGGGTCGCTGCCACTCATCCAGAGGAGCGGTGTGCGAATTGAGAACCACGGATGTGCGACATCGGTAGCGGTGAACGGCGGCGACGGCATCGCGCGCCCACTCTGCCCGAAACTCGGGACGCCCACCAACTGCATCGAGTCATCAACCCGCGCGATGTAGAGGGCTTCATATCGCATCAGCCGCCGGAGCGAGGCAGCGAAACCGTGGTAGAGCCGCTCGTCGTCCGCTCCGGACTGCATCGTGCGTGCAACCTCCGCGAGGCCCGTCAGCTCGCGGATCCGCTGCTGCTGCACCGCCACGAACTCATCCGCCTGGATCCGCCGCGCCAGGATGTCTGCCACCCGCTCGATGAGCATCGTCTCGTCGTTGCGCCACTCCCCGTCCGTGCCGACGACAACCAGCGCCCCCGTGAGGGTCGGCGCCGGTCGTACCGGCTCGTGCTCGGCGAGATGCGACAGTGAAGGATCGTGGGAGTCGCCGCGGCGGAGGTAGATCGGCGCAACCGCGAGCGTCGTGACCCCGTCATCCACCAACCGGTCAGACAGCGGCGCCTCGCCGCCGGCGCCGAGGATAAGGGGACGGTGGCGGTCCGCGACCTGACGCGTGAGCGACCGTGCCATGCGGTCCAGGCGCGGCTCCGCGCCCTCCCGTATCGAGATGCCGGCGATGACCACATCGCGTGACTCCTCTGGCAGGGTGACCAGCATCACCTCCTCGGACTTCGTCGCGAGGCGGAACGCTTCAAGGACCTGCGGCAACGCGCGGTCACCGCGCCCCGGCCCGTTGAGGAGGCCGCTCACCTCGGTGAGGAACGCCTCGCGTTCTGCCTTCTCGATCGCCTCCTGGTAAAGACGCGCGTTCTCAATCGCGATTCCCATCTCGCGACCAACAAGGAGGAGCAGGTGCCGCCCGTCGTCGTCGTTCCGCAGCCCCGCCGTCCCGACCAGGGCGAACGAGCCAAGCACCCGCCCCTTCGCGACGAGGGGAACGACGTGATAGGGCTCGCCGAGGTCAGGAAGGGGATCGGGCAGCAACCGGCCGCAGGACGACAGGGCGGGGAGGAGAGCGCCCGTCACAGCCGCGCCGTCAGCCGGTGGCCCGTCCACGGAGCTCAG
>JAQCJS010000199.1 GCA_027592975.1 Chloroflexota bacterium | reverse complement strand
CGGAGAGGGCGACGTAGCCGACCTCACGCGATTCGATCACCGGGGTGAAGGACTTGCTCAGGTAGAAGTTGATGAATCCAACGACTTCCGGCTTCGCGGCTTCGCTCTTCTTCACGTAGATGAAGATCGGGCGGGAGAGCGGCTGGTAGCTGCCGTTGTTCACGGTCTCGATCGACGGGCTGACGCACTTGCCATCGCCCTTGTCGTCGATCTGGACGATCTTCAGTTTGTCCTTGTTCTCCGCGTAGTACGCCATGCCGAAGTAGCCCAGGGCGGTCTCCCCGCCGGCAACACCCTGCACCAGGACGTTGTCGTCCTCGGAGGCCTGGAAATCGCCGCGGCTGGCCTTCGCCTTGCCGGTGATGGCCTCGGTGAAGTACTCGAACGTACCGGAGTCAGTGCCGGGGCCGTAGAGCTTGAGCGGCTTGTCCGGGAACGAGCTCCGGATCTGGTTCCAGTTCGTGATCTTGCCCTGCGCCTCGGGCTCCCACATCTTCTTCAGCTCCGCCTTCGTCAGGCAGGCCGCCCAGGTGTTCTTCGGGTTGACGATCACCGCGAGGCCGTCGTACGCGACGGGCAACTCGATGTAGTCGATGTTCTTTGCCTTGCACGCCGTGACTTCGGTCGTGGTGATCGGGCGGGACGCGTCCTGGATCGCCGTCTCGCCGGCGCAGAACTTCTTGAAGCCGCCGCCGGTGCCGGAGACGCCCACGCTGATGCGAACGTCCTTCGCGTACTTGCGGAACTCCTCCGCGGCGGCGGCCGTCACCGGGTACACCGTGCTGGAGCCGTCGATGATGACGTCGCCCTTGAGCTTGGCCAGGTCGGCCTTGTTCGCAGGCTCGATGTGCTTGGCCGGAGCGGCGGCCGCGGTGGTCGCGGTCGCGGCGGGCTTCTCGGCGCCGCCGCCGCAGGCCACCGAGACGGCGGCTACGGCTGCGGCGAGCGCGAGACCGACTCCGAGGAGCGGCCGGCGCTTGCGTTCATTCGTCTCAGACATGTTGTGCCTTTCAGGTTGATCGTGATGACGGAGGATGGGGGTGTCCCTCTTGCCTCTGAATTATCCGGGCGCTGTGTCATGGCATTGTTAAGCCCGGTGCGGTGATCTCCTCGTCTGCGGCGAGGTCTACCTGCCGCCCGGCGGCATCGCGCACCTCGATCGCCTCGCGAGCGCACTCTCCAGCACCACGCCCTTCTGGGACACCGCGCTCACGCTGCGCGAGTACGAGCCCGGCGTGCCGCTGGCACTGGGCGCGCTCATCGTGCGCCCGCACGAGGTGCGTCACGGCATCCGCTCCTTCGGGATGCGGGTGGAGGACGGCGAGCGGGCGCTTGCCTACACCTCGGACACCGTCGCCTGCGACGCGCTGGAGGTGCTCGCGCGGGACGCGGACACGCTGCTGGCGGAGGCGACGCTCGCCGGGGGCGCGCCGAGTCACCATGACCCGGTGACGCACCTCTCCGCGGAGCAGGCGGCAGCGGTTGCGACGCGCGCCGGCGTCAGTCAGTTGGTGCTCACGCACTTCTGGTACACCGCCGACCGCGACCTCGGCGTTCGCGAGGCGGCCTCGGTCTTCGGCGGCGACGTGCAGGCAGCCGCCTCCGGGCGCTGCTTCGAGGTCTAGCTCGCCAGGCTGACGGCGGCGCCGAAGTGGTCGCTGGGGAACACACCGCGGTCGGAGGGGCGGTTCAACACCACCCGTGCGTCCAGCAGGTACGGGTGGTCGTGCGGCGTGTCCGCCAGCGAGAAAATGTAGTCCAGCACGCGCTCGCCCACACCCGGCGTGACATGGCGGTTCCGGTCGCTGAGCGTCGCGCGCATCTCCGGACCGTCGGCCGCGGCGTAGGCGTCCACCACATGCCAGTGCCGCGTCTCGCCGCCCAGCAGCCACCCGATCTCCGGCGTGCCCGGTGTCGCGTTCATGTCTCCGCAGACCAGTCGCACCGCTGCCCGCTTCGCGAGGAACGGGTCGGCGAGGACGGCGTCCAACTGCTGGCGCCGCAGCGCGGACCGTGAGCGGAGGTGCGTGAGGTGGGTGTTGGCGATGCGGAGCAGGCCCGCGGGCGTCTCGATCGCCGCCATCAGCACGCCGCGCTCGCCGTCCTCGTCGTCGGACGGCAGTGCGTGGCTCTCGAACTCCGCGAACGGCCACCGGCTCAGCAGCGCGAGGCCGCTCCAGGAGTCCACCTCGCGCCCCTCGACCATGCGTGGCTTCCGGCGGTGCGCGTAGGTCGCCATCGTCATGCCCAGTTCACGGGCGAGACAGCCGGGCGTCGAGAGCGATCCATCGACGGCGACGAGCGCCTCCTGCAGCGCGATGACGTCAGTATCAAGCGCGGCCAGCTGCTCGCACAACGCCTCCAGGCGGGCGACGTACGGGCCATCGCCCTTCCAGGTGTTGACGGTCGTGATGCGGACGGGGAGGTCACGCACGGTCGTACCTTTCGCAGAACGCCTCGATGTCCATCGACAGGTCGTCGAACCGCGCTTCCAGCGTGGCGCGATCCCAGTCCCACCACGCGATGCGCAGCAGGGCCTCCGCGATCTCACGAGGGAAGCGCTCCCGGATTGGCTTCGCCGGCACGCCGCCGACGATCGTGTACGGCGGCACATCGCGCGAGACGACGGCGCCCGCTGCGATGACCGCGCCGGTGCCGATGGTCACGCCCGGCAGGATGATCGCGCCGTGGCCCATCCAGACGTCATGGCCCACCACCACGCGCGCATCGCGGCGCCACTGGAAGAACTCGGCGTCGTCGCGCTCGTCGAAGCCGTAGGCGACGCGGCGGTAGGTCATGTGGTGCTGCGTGGGCCGCCACATCGGGTGGTTGCCGGGGTTGATGCGCACATGACTGGCGATGGAGCAGAACTTCCCGATCTCGCTGTAGATCACCTGGCAGTGATCCACGAGGTACGTGTAGTCACCGATGCTGGACTCCACGATCGAGGTTGCCTCGCCGACTCGCGTCCACGCGCCGATCGCCGACTCGCGCACCTGCGCCGTGGGGTGCAGCACCGGGGTCTCGCCCATGACGGTGGACGGGGCAGGGCGGGCGTTCGGCTCGGTCGCGGTCATGGTGCCTCCTTCTCAAGTCTTCCGTCGATCGTGATGAGGAAGCGGGTGCGTTGTGTCATGAACCCGATCGCAACGGGTCAAGATCCTGTTGGATGCCGCGCGGCAGACGAGGCGCGGACGAGGGGCGACGTTAACCGCGCCGTGACCGCGTGGCTCGCCTGACCTCGTACCATCACGCGATGCCGCACGATCCGCACGCGCGCACCATGTCCGGCACCGCACTGTGAGCGCCACGCTGCATCGCGCGTCGCGATGGCTGTCGACGTGGTGGCCCGTGCTGCTCCTCGGGTGGACGACGATCGGGGCGTACGGGGCGGTCTACTACTCCTTCGGCGTCCTGCTGGCGCCCATGCGAGACGCCACGGGCTGGAGCACCGGCGCGCTGACCGGCGGGTTCTCGTTGAGCGTGCTACTGGGTGGCGCCTGCGCGGTGCTGGCCGGTCGCGCGCTGGATCAGGCCGGGGCGCGCCCCGTGCTGGTCGTGTCGCTGGTCGTGGGCTGCGCGGGCCTGCTAGCGGCCTCCTACGCCGAGGAGTCGTGGCAGTTCATCGCCGGATGGGCGATCGGCGGCGGCGCGGTGGCGGGCGGGCTCTACTACAACGTCACCATGGCGTTGACGGCGCGCCTGTACCCCGCCCAGCGTCCCGC
>JAQCJS010000198.1 GCA_027592975.1 Chloroflexota bacterium | reverse complement strand
CGACTGGCTGATGCCGTCGCTCGGTTACCTCGGGTCCAGCCACTCGCGGCAGAAGGTGCGGCAGTGGTTCCGGCGCGAGCACCGCGAGGACAACGTGGACAAGGGGCGCGAGATCCTGGACCGCGAGGTGCGCCGCCTCGGGCTGGAGCGCCCGCCCGCCGACCTGGCGAAGCAGATGGGGTACGACGGCCAGCGCGACCTGTACGCGGCGCTCGGTTCGGGCGACCTGGGCGTGCAGAAGCTGATGAACCAGCTCGCCGGGTACGTGCCGCAGCCGGAGACGCCGAAGCTCGCCGCCTCCACGATCGAGGTGGATCGAGGGGCGCCCGGTGTCCGCGTGCTGGGCACCGGTGGGCTCCACGTCCAGCTCGCCAAGTGCTGCCGCCCGCTGCCGGGCGACCAGATCATGGGCTACGTCACCCGGGCACGAGGCGTCACGGTGCATCGCGCGGACTGCCGCAGCGCCCACTGGGATCGCGACGCCGCGCGGGTGGTGGAGTGCGACTGGGGCCCCGGCCGCTCGCTCTACAGCGCCAGCGTCGAGGTGCTGGCGTGGGATCGCGTGGGGCTGCTGCGCGACATGACCACGATCATCGCCGGGCACGGCGCGAACATGGTCGGCGTGCGCACGCTGGAGCATGACGACCGCACCGTGACCGTGGAGTTGACGCTGGAGACGGAGGGTGGCGCGCAGTTCGCCCAGCTGCTGGCGCACCTGGACGGCGTGCGCGGCGTGATCTCCGTCCGCCGGTCGGGCAGCGGCGCGTGAAGGTCATCGAGACCTCTCGCCTGACGCTGCGCCTCGTCGCTCTCTCCGAACTTGAGAACATCCACCGGCTTCTGTACGCGGATCCGGAGGTCGCAGTGCCATGGATCGGGCACGCGCAATCGCTGGCAGAGGTGAGCGCACCGAACGGCGTGCTCTCGCGCATCGCGCGCGCGGCGGACGAGGCGGGGCTGCTGGCGATCGAGCGGGCGGCGGACTTCGCGCTCGTGGGCCTCGCGGGGATCCGCCCGCTGCGCCGTGCCTCTCGGATCGCGAGCGCTTCGCGCCGCGCTCGCCGGAGGACGCCATGGGCGCCCTGGACGGCCGCACGGAGGGCGAGCTGGTGGTCGCGCTGGGACGCGCCCACTGGAATCGAGGCTACGGCGCGGAGGCAGGGATGGCGGCGATCTCGCTCGGCTTCAACTCGCTGCGGTGCTCGCGCATCGTCGCCTCGGTCGGGCCGGGAAACGAGCGGGGCATCAGGCTGCTGCGCCGGCTCGGGTTCCGGATGGAGCCAGCCGAGCGAGCCGATCCCGAGTCCGGGTCGAGCGCACCGGGCATGATCGGCTTCCTGGACGCGCCCGGACGCGCGTAACCACAGGCAGGTCCCGCAGCGAGCGGGAGACGCGGAGCGGCACGTGACCGAGCACCCACCGGCCGAGCGAGGGCCCTCCTGCGTGCGCACCGGGGCGCTCCGCGGGATCGAGGGCCTTCCGGTCGATGTCGAGGTCGACATCGGCAGCGGCCTGCCGGCGTTCAACATCGTCGGGCTGCCTGACACAGCGGTGCAGGAGGCGCGCGAGCGCGTCCGGGCCGCGATTCGCAACGCCGGGTTCGAGTTCCCGCTGCGGCGCATCACCGTGAACCTCGCGCCGGCCGAATGTCCGTAACGTGAAGAGCGTGACGAACCCTGAATAGCGGTTCGAACTCCTGGGCCGGGTAGAACTCGATCGTCTGCTTCTTCATATCGAGCGCGACGCGGTGGAACACGGCACGGCACGCGTCGTTGCGCGCTTCGGCCGATCCCTCATCCCACAGGCTGCTGAAGGACTCCATCCTCATCAGCGGTTCGAGGAGGTCGCGGCGGGCCGCGGGGAGCAGGGCGAGTTCGTTGTCGTAGTCGAGGCGGAGCGCTTCGTACTCGGCATCTTCGAGGCGTCCTGCGAGGTATTCCTTCTGCGTTCGACGCAAGCTCTCCGAGATCTGTGTGCGCCGCTGCACCACGTCCTCGGGCAGCTTCCCCGCTTCATCTGCGACATAAGCGAGCCAGTCGTCCGACATCGAGAGCGATCGCATCAGCTCGTCGACGAGACGATCCGGGGCCTCGCTGGGCCACAGCAGCCCGGCGTGCGGGCACTCGCGGTTGAAGTCGGGGGATGGCTCTCGGTAGTACGAGTAGTGCTCGCCCGGGTACTTCGGCCCCTTCACCGGCCGGGACGGGTAGATGCCGTTTCCGCAGGCAGCGCAGACGGCCAGCCCCTGTAGCAGCAGGGGAGGGAACAGACGGCGAGTCACCCGCTGCTTTGGTCGCTGCGCGGCCAGCCAGACCTCTTCGCTGACGATCGGCTGGTGCTGACCCTTCCGCTGTTCGCCGTGGTGCACGACGCAGCCCATGTAGAACGTGCTCTCGATGATGGCGGCGACGGTGCGCTTCGAGAACCGCTCGATCCCCTTCCGCGACCGCGGCTTGAATCCGAGCGCGTTCCACTCTCGCGACATCTCGACGGGACTTCGGCCCAGCGCCCGGTCCTCGAATGCTCGTTGAATGAGGAGCGCTTCTTCGGGCACGGGTACGGGGGGAACCTTGCGGTTCGTCGTTCCGTCAGGGTGGAGTTGCGACTGGTAGCCGAACGGGATTGCGCCCACCGGAAGACCCTGCAGGAAGGTCTCGAGTTTGCCCTTTCTGGAGTGCTGGGCCGTCTTCCGGCTTGAGTAGGCGTTCATCGCTGCCTCGTTGTTGAAGAACATGCGTCCCTCGGGCGACGCGTAGTCGAGGTCCATCAACGAATTCACGAAGGTTGCCCCGGCTGCAGCCAGTCGGTCGAGGAGGTGGTTGGCGAGCTGCTCGTTTCGGGCGAGTCGGCTGGACTCGTGCATCACCAGCGCGTTGGCCTTGCCGGCTTCAATGTCCAGCACGGTCTGATGGAGAATCGGCAATAACCGCAGGTCACGAACTCGGAAATGGGCCCGCTGGAGGTCCGGAAGTACTGTCAGGAGCCGCTGGTGCCGGCGGCACAGCCGTTGCTTGCCGCGGCGATGGAGCAGTTGGGCCTCTCGGCCCGTGCCTTCCACCGTGTGCTGAAGGTCGCGCGTACCATCGCCGACCTCGCGGATTCCGACGCGATCGAGACGGTGCACCTCGCCGAGGCGATCCAGTACCGGCGGCGCGGCGCGGACTAGCCCGGCGCTCCCCGCGATCACTAGGTACCGAACGCCGACCGGATCATTCGATGTGCTTCAGCAGCGCGCCGGGGCTGCCGATCAGTCGTAGCGGCGCGCCGGCGAGGCGCGACCCTGTCGAGGCTGGCGGGGGGATTGATGGCGCGTTGGCGATTGGCTGACGCATGACTCTCGCTGTCGGGTTGCCGCATACTGCGGCCATGCCCGATCCGATCGCGAAGCTGCTCCCGTTCCGCATCGAATTCGGCCAGCGCGCACTGGACGACATGCGCCGCCGGATCGAGGACTTCCGCTGGCCGAACATCGGCTACCAGAGCGGCTGGGCGACGGGCACCAGCGACCCGGTACTGCGCGACCTGGTGCGCACCTGGCTGGTGGAGTTCGACTGGTCCCGTGTGCAGGCGGCCCTCAACACGCGCGCTCACGTTCGCGGCGACATCGAGGGCGAGACGATGCACGCGATGCTCGCCGCCGGCCCTGCCGCGGAGCACCGCGTGCCGCTGCTGCTGATCCACGGCTGGCCCAACACCTTCGCGGACTTCGCGGAGGTCGCCTCGCTGCTGAC
>JAQCJS010000197.1 GCA_027592975.1 Chloroflexota bacterium | reverse complement strand
GAGCCCTCGTTCTGGTGGGTGTCGTTCGGGCACGCCTCCGCGCTCTTCGTGGTCGCGGCGATCAACGTGCACCTGCAGATCCACCTGACGGAGAGCCTGGGCTACACGCTGGGCGAGGCGGCCCGCGTGATGGCGCTGATCACGGCGATGTTCATGATCGGCAACCTGGCCGGCGGGATCATCGGCGACTACGCGAGCAAGCGAGTGCTGGCGATCATCTGCATGATCGGGCACATGGTCGGCATGGTGCTGATCTCGCACGCGACCACGACGCCAGTCGTCATCCTGGGTTCGGTGATCCACGGACTCGTCTGGGGCGCGCGTGGCCCGCAGATGGCGGCGATCCGTGCGGAGTACTTCGGGCGCGCCTCGTTCGGGAAGATCATGGGCGTGTCGAACGCGCTCATCATCATCGGCACGATCGCGGGGCCGATGATCGCCGGGTACCTGTACGACACCACCGGCTCATACCAACTGGGCTTCGACATCATCGCCGCGTTGTCCGGCGGCGGATCGATCTTCTTCGTGCTGGCGAAGCGCCCGAAGCCGCCCGTCCGCCCCGCCCCCGTCGCCGCCTAGCCGCGTGCGCCCGCCTAACCGGCGGAGGTCACGCGATCCGCTAGCGCTTCACGCTCCAGCGCGCGCCCTGCGGCGTGTCCTCGATCACGATGCCGGCCGCTTCAAGCCCTCGTCGGATCCGATCTGCCGTAGTGAAGTCCCGCTCCTGTCGCGCCGTCGTCCGGCGGGTCATGAGTGCCTCGATCAGTGCTGCGGCGTCCGGATGCTCCGCGCCGATGAGTTTCGTCGACGTGAGGTACTCGGACACCATGTCGTCGAGCTTGGTTACGTCGAACAGGATGGCCCAGTCCGCATCGCCACGGTCTTCCGCCAGCGACAGGCCGAGGACGCCCGCGAGCTCGCCCAGCGTCGCCTGCATCGCGCGGATGTCGTCGCCGTCGCGGCCCGCGTCGATCGCACGGTTCACCTCGGTCGCCAGGCGGAACAGCACAGCGAGCGCGTGCGAGGTGTCCAGGTCGTCTTCCAGCGCGTCGACAAAGTCGGCCTCGCGCGCACCCTCCGGCGGGTCGATGCGTGCGCCGGTGGCGTCGTCCGGCACGTCGCGCGTGGCGGCGCGGATCAGCCGCTCCACACCGGCACCGGCCGCGGCCATCGCCTCGTCCGTGAGGTTCGTCTGCGAGCGGTAGTGGCTGGAGAGGACGTAGAGGCGGATCGCGTCCGGCGACCAGCGGGAGAGCGCCTCCTCCACGCTGACCACGTTGCCCAGCGACTTCGACATCTTCTCGCCGTCGCGCTGCACCATGCCGTTGTGCATCCACAGCCGCGCGAACACGGACTCGTCGTTCGCGGCGGCCTCGGCCTGCGCGATCTCGTTCTCGTGGTGCGGGAAAATCAGATCCAGGCCCCCGCCGTGGATGTCGAAGCGCTCGCCCAGGGTGCGCCGCGACATGGCGGAGCATTCGATGTGCCAGCCGGGGCGGCCCCTCCCCCACGGGGAGTCCCATGCGGGCTCGCCGGGCTTCGCTGACTTCCACAGCGCAAAGTCCAGCGGGAACTCCTTCTCGTCGCCCGGCTCGAAGCGCGTGCCCGTGCGCAGGTCGTCGATGTTGCGGTGGCTGAGCTTGCCGTAGTCGGCCTTCGCGCGGACACGGAAGTAGACATCGCCGGAGGGCGTGACGTAGCCGAAGCCGTTGCGCACGATCTCCTCGGTCATCGCGATGATGTTCGGGATCTCCGTGCTCACGCGCGGCCGCACGTCCGGCTTCAGCAGCCCCAGCCGCTCCTGCTCGTCCTCCCACTGCGCGATGTTGCGGTTCGCCAGGTCGAGCGGGTCGATGCCGAGCGCCGCGCCGCGGTCGATCAGCTTGTCGTCCACGTCCGTGTAGTTGGAGACGAACGTCACCTGGAACCCGCGCCAGCGCAGGTAGCGCACCAGCACGTCGTAGACGATGAGCGACATCGCGTGGCCCACGTGCGCGGAGTCGTACGGCGTGACGCCGCAGACGTAGATGCCGATCTTGCCTGGGGTGACCGGGACGAGCTCTTCGATCTCGCCGGTCAGGGTGTTCTGCAGTCTCATCGTCGTCTCACCTTAGCCGCGATGATCACTGCGATCACGAAGCCGGCGGCCAACACGACGACGATCGCGATCGTCAGGCATCACCGCGCGCTGCTCCCGGGGACCTCGGCCGGCTGCACGCGCGGCTCCCCGTGCGGCGCCGGATCGAGCGCGGACTGCGCGATCAGCCCCTCGAGCTGGGCGATGCGGCGCTCGAGCGCATCGATGCGATCCCACTCCGGGTCGGGCAGGCGCTCCACCGTGTCGTTGCTGCGGTTGGTGTAGGCGATCACGTGGCCGGGCACTCCCACAACGGTCGCGCCCGAGGGCACGCTGGAGACCACCACCGAGCCCGCGCCGATCTTCGCGCCCGCGCCGATGGTGACCGCGCCGATGATCTTTGCCCCCGCGCCTACGGTCACCTCGTCCTCCAGCGTGGGGTGGCGCTTCTCGCGCCGCGTGGAGGTGCCGCCCAGCGTCACGCCCTGCAGCAGGTGGCAGTGATCGCCGATGACCGTGGTCTCGCCGATCACCACCCCCATGCCGTGATCGATGAAGAAGTCCCGCCCGATCGTCGCGCGCGGGTGGATCTCGATCCCCGTCAGCATCCGTGCGAGGTGCGACAGCAGGCGCGCGATCAGCGGCTGGCCAGCCGCGTCAATGCGATGTGCGATGCGGTGCAGCAGCAGCGCGTGCACCCCGGGGTAGGTCAGGAGCACCTCCAGCGTGGAGCGCGCGGCAGGGTCTCGGCGCATCGCCGCGCCAACGTCCTCGTGGATGCGGGAGAGCCAACTCATCGGTGGGGAGTCCGATCCGGGCGCGGCGCTGGAACTCCGGCGGAGGGCCGGATCGCCCCTATGGTACATCCTCTTCGAGGAGCGCCACGGCGATCGCCGCGATCGCCAGCCCCGCGCCGATCTCGCCCACGCGCTCGTTGGTGGTCGCCTTCACGTTCACACGCCCCGGCGGCAGCCCCAGCACGACCGCGATCGACTCCCGCATCGCCTCGATGTGCCCGGAGAGGCGCGGGCGCTCCGCGATCACCGTCGCGTCCACGTTTTCGATGCTGTACCCGCGCGCGACGACCAGCCGCTGCACGCGCTTCAGCAGCTCCCGGCTGTCGATGCCGCGCGTCGCCTCCTCCCCCGGGGGGAAGTGGCGGCCGATGTCGCCCTCGCCCGCCGCGCCGAGGAGTGCATCGATGATCGCGTGGATCAGCGCGTCGCCGTCGGAGTGCCCCTCCAGGCAGGGCGCACCGGGCACCTCCACCCCGCCCAGGCGCAGCGTGCCCTCCTCCGGATCCCGAAAGCGGTGCAGGTCGTAGCCCGTCCCGACACGCATGGTGCTACTCCTCCCGCTGCGCCAGCAGCACGCGCGCGATCGCCAGGTCGGCCGGCGTGGTGATCTTCATGTTCGTCGTCTCGCCCGGCACCACGACCACGGGCATGCCCAGGTGCTCGATCATGCTCGCGTCGTCCGTGACGTCCGCGGTGACCTCCGCGTGCGCCAGTCGCAGCAGGTTGCCCCGAAAGGCCTGTGGCGTCTGGATCGCGCGCAGGGGTGCCCGCTCCACCGTCCCGCGCACCGCCTCCATGTCGCGCGTGCCCTCGATCGGCTGGACGCGCTTCACGGTGTCGGCGATCGGGACGCCGGGGATCGCCGCCCCGTGGATG
>JAQCJS010000196.1 GCA_027592975.1 Chloroflexota bacterium | reverse complement strand
CGAGACGCACTCGCCAAGTGGGTGGCGGCAGGGAAGAAGGCACTCTCGACGGGCCGCCAGACCGTCGCCCATGCAGACACCGCGTTCATCAAGGGGATCACCGAAGACGGCTTATGGGCGCCGCTTGCTCTCGCGGGCGGGCTCACTGAAGAGGCGTTGGTGGAGACGCTCCGACACCACGAACAATCTGATGCTGGCAAGTTCGGTTGGCGATCCGAACAACTAATCAAGACGGCGGTCTTGGCGCTCGCTCAATGCGAGGCTGAGCTTGGAGCGACCGCCCGGCTCATTCAAGCCAAACGACCCCGTCCCGCCTACCCCCTGCGCTCCATCGGCACGTAGTCGCGGGGGGGCGGGCCGTTGTAGACGGTGAGGGGGCGGATGAGCACGTTGTGCTCGAACTGCTCGAGGACCTGGACGGCCCAGCCGGGGGTGCGGCCGATCGCGAAGATCGGGACGAACAGATCCTCCGGGATGCCGTGCAGGTAGTAGACGACGCCCGCGTAGAAGTCCACGTTCACCGCCACGCCCAGCCGCGCGTAGGGCTTCATCGCCTCCACGGTCGCCTCGAGGATCTCGTACCACTGGGGCTGGCCCATCTCCTGCGACAGCCGCTTCACGCCCTCGCGCATGTGGCGCGCGCGAGGATCCTCGACACGGTAGACGCGGTGGCCGAAGCCCATCACCGCCTCGCGGTTGGCGCGCTTCGCCTTCACGTAGGCGGCGGCGTGCTCGGGCGCGCCGATCTCCTGCGCCATCAGCATCACCTGCTCGGCCGCGCCGCCGTGCGCGGGGCCGGAGAGCGCGGCGATCGCGGCGGTGGTGGCGGCGTGCAGGTTCGCGTCCGTCCCCGCCACCACGCGCGCGGTGAACGCGCTGGCGTTCGTCCCGTGCTCCGCGTGCAGCACGAGGTCCATGTCCATCAGCTCCACGGCGTCCTCGGACGGGCGCTCGCCCTTGAGCATCGCGAGGAAGTTGCCCGCGTGGTTCAGCGAGTTGTCGGGCGGCACGATGGGCAGGCCCTGCCGGATGCGGTGGTGCGCCGTGACGATCATCGGCACCTGGCTGGTGAGCCGGATGCCCTTGCGGACGGTTGCCTCGCGGCCGTTGTCGGCGGTGTCCGGGTCGAAGGCGGCGAGCGCGGAGACGGCGGTGCGCAGCACGTCCATCGGGTGCGCGCCTTGCACCGCGCGGATCACCTCGATCACCCCGTCCGGCAGCACGCGCGCCGCCTTCAGCTCCGCGTCGAACGCCTCGAGCTGGGGGGGCGTCGGCAGCTCGCCGTAGAGCAGGAGGTAGGTCACCTCCTCGAACGACGAGTGCTGGGCGAGGTCATGGATCGAGTAGCCGCGGTAGCGCAGCTCCCCCGCCTTGCCATCGATGTCGCTCGTGCCACTGCGGTCGAAGTAGACGCCGTTCAGCCCGCGGTGGATCTGGATGTCTTCCGGCTCGGTCATGTTCTTCCGCTTCCTAGAACCACCCGGCCGGCGGTGGGATCACGCCGGTCAGGACGAGTACGACGGGGATGATGATCAGGTCGAACACGAGGGAGACCGCGATGATCGAGCCTCTGTTCCGGCGCCCCCAACTGGGCTTCGGTCCTGGCTCATCCCGCATCTAGTCTTCCTCGAGGGTGCTGGTGTCGCCCTCGGGTAGGCCGAGCTCGCGGGCCTTCAGCAGGCGGCGCATGATCTTGCCGGAGCGCGTCTTCGGCAGGATGTCGATGATCTCGATCTCGCGCGGCGCGACGGCGGGGCCGAGGCGCGCGCGGGCGTGGCGGTTCAGGTCGCGCAACAGCGCGTCGGTGCGCTCGAAGCCGTCGTTCAGGGTGACGAAGGCCTTCACCACCTCCATCGCCACGTCGTCCGGCTTGCCGATCACGCCGGCCTCCGCGACCGCCTCGTGCTCGATGAGGACGCTCTCCACCTCGAACGGGGAGACCAGGTGTCCGGCGGTGTTGATCACGTCGTCGTCGCGGCCGACGAACCAGATGTAGCCGTCCTCGTCCTTCTTCGCCTTGTCGCCGGTGTAGTACCAGCCGTTCTTGAAGCGGGAGTCGTAGCGCTCTTGGTCGTTCCAGTAGGTGCGGAACATGGAGGGCCAGCCGGGCTTGCAGACGAGCTGTCCTTCCACCATCGGCTCGGCGATCTCGTGGCCTTCGTCGTCGATGACGGTGACGGTGACGCCGGGGAACGGGCGGCCCATGGAGCCGGGACGGATGGGCATGGAGAGGTAGTTGGCGCACATGATCGCGCCGGTCTCCGTCTGCCACCAGTTGTCGTGGATCGGCAGATCGAAGGCCTCCTGGCCCCACACGACGCCCTCCGGGTTGAGAGGTTCACCCACACTCATGACATAACGCAACGACGTCAGGTCGTGCTGTCGAGGCAGGTCGGTTCCGCTCTTCATCAGCAGGCGGATGGCCGTGGGGGCCGTGTACCAGACCGTGACCCGGTGGCGCTGGATCGTCTCGTACCACCGCCGCGCGCCGAAGCCGCCCTCATCGATGACGCTCGTCACGCCGTTCGAGAAGGGGGCGAAGATGCCGTAGGAGGTGCCGGTGACCCAGCCGGGGTCGGCGGTGCACCAGTAGATGTCGTCCTCGTGGAAGTCCAGGACGTACTTGCCGGTGGCGTAGTGGCTGACGATCGCGTTGTGGACGTGCGCCGCGCCCTTCGGCAGCCCCGTGGTGCCGGAGGTGAAGTGCATGATCGACCAGTCCTCCGCGCCGGTCCGCTCGATCTCGAACTCCTCGGACGCCGGGTCGACGATCGAGGCGTACGACACGTCCTCGTCGGCGACCGGCTTGCCCTCGCGCTGGGCGATGACCACCACGCGCTGGACGGAGGGGAGCTGCGCGCGGACCTCGTTCACCTTCGGCAGCAGTTTGGGCGTGGTCACGATCACGGAGCCCTCGGCGCGCGCGACGCGCTCGCGGATCGGCTCCGGGCCGAACGCCGAGAACAGCGGCGCGACGATCGCGCCCAGCTTCAGGCAGCCGAAGATCGCGAAGTAGAGCTCCGGGGTGCGGTCGCTCAGGAAGAAGACGCGGTCACCCTTCTTCACGCCCATCGCGCGGAAGGCGTTCGCGACCTTGTTCGACTGCGCCTTGAGCTGCGCGTAGGTGTACGTCTCGACCGCACCATCGGCGCTCTGCCAGATGATCGCGGCCTTCGAGGCTCGGGCACCGTTGGCGTGGCGGTCGACGCACTCGTACGCCTTGTTCACCAGCCCCCCGGGCCGGTCGATCTCCGCCCAGGCGTCGTCCCACGACCACGTCTGCCGCTGCCCGGCCCAGTCGATGAGATGCGGCGTGACGCGCATCGCCCCGACGTCCTTCGCAATCTCCGGGTAGCCCTCGATCATCGCGTCACCTCCGCGGCGTGTGTTTACCGGCCCGAGTATATCGCGGGGAGCGCTGCGCTCCCCGCTGCGGCAGGGCCGCGTTAGCATCGCCTCATGCCTGATGTGCAGACGATCGCGATCGAGGTGGCATGGGCGGCGGTGTACGCCTCGCCGTGGGCGGGTGCGCTGCTGGTGGGGTGGTGGTCGTGGGCGCGCATCCGCCCACGGTCCGCGTTCCTCGCCTGGGCCGGGGCGACGGCGATCGCCCTGGGATCGCTGCTCGTGCTGTCGATGGCGCTGGTGTCGGTGATCGAGGCGGTCACCCCGCCGCCGATCCTGCCCTAGCGCCCGCGGGGGTGGGTGCCGGGCGGGTCATCACCCTGTGCCATGAAGCCCATCTCGTACACCAG
>JAQCJS010000195.1 GCA_027592975.1 Chloroflexota bacterium | reverse complement strand
CCGCCGGCGACTTGGGCGCGCTCGCCGAGCTCCTGGACCAGACGTTCGAGGCGTGGCGGAACAGCCGCCCGCCGCGCGGCGTCGCGCCGGCGGACTGGCGTGCGCTGCACACGGCCGCGCTGATCGCCGCCACGCGGGAGCACGCGCGCGTGTCGCTCCTCGCGGAGCCGGACGTGCGCGTGCTCCAGGGGCAGCGCGTGGAGGTAGGTACCGCGCACGATGTAGCACGCCGCGCGGCAGTCCGCATGGTGGAACGCCTGATGTACGAGGTGCCGCACGTCTCCTTCATCGCCGTGCAGGTGGACGTCCACACCGAGTACCGCTCCGCCGATGGCAGCGTGACGAACACGTGCCTGCTGACCACCCGAGCGACCCGGGAGGTCGCCTCGTGGTCAGACTGGAGCGTGGCGGAGGAAGCGCACTTGCTGCTGGCGGAGTGGGACACGCGCGAGGCTGCCCCCGGCACGCCCGTCGACCCCTCGGTCGACGCGCTGCTCGGCAGTCCCGAGGTCGATCCAACCGAAGTGATCCGCGCCGCGGAGCAGACCATCCGCGATCACACGTCCGGGGAGAATCACGCATGACCGATTTCCGCTGGCTGACCGCAGGAGAGTCGCACGGCAGGGGCCTCGCGGCGATCGTGGAGGGCGTCCCCGCCGGGCTCGCGATGAGCGAGGCGATCATCGCCGCCGACCTCCGACGCCGGCAGGGCGGCTACGGCCGCGGACGCCGTCAGCAGATCGAAACCGACCACGCGGAGCTGCTGTCCGGCGTGCGCCACGGTAAGACCATGGGCTCCCCGATCGCGATGACCATCGTGAACAAGGACTTCGAGAACCAGGGCTGGCGAGTCCGCATGGCGACTGACCCCGTGGACGAGGAGGTGGAGCGCGTGACGCTGCTCCGCCCGGGCCACGCCGACCTTGCGGGGACGCAGAAGTATGGCTTCGACGACGTCCGCCCGATTCTGGAGCGGTCGAGCGCGAGAGAGACGACCGCGCGGGTGGCCGTGGGCGCGATCGCCCGGGCGCTGATCGGCGCGATCGGCATCACCGTGCACTCGCACACGCTGTCCGTCGGCCCGGTGCGCGCGAAGGTGCCGGATCGCATCGACTGGGACGCCGTGGACGCCTCGCCGATGCGTGTCGCCGACAAGTCCGTCGAGCAGACGATGATCGACGAGGTGGACAAGACCCGCGAGGCGCTGGACACCGTGGGCGGTGTCTTCGAGGTACGTGCCTCTGGCGTGCCGTTCGGCCTCGGCAGCCACGTGCACTGGGATCGCAAGCTGGACGGACGCCTGGCGCAGGCGATCATGTCGATCAACGCCGTGAAGGCGTGCGAGATCGGCGACGGCGTGGCCGGCGCTGGCTCGCGCGGTTCGCAGGTGCAGGACATCATCCTCCCGTCGTCCGCGTGGGAGCGCCGCAAGTGGGAGCGCGCGACCAACCGCGCCGGCGGGCTGGAGGGCGGCATGACCAACGGCGAGGACATCGTGATCCGGGGATTCCTCAAGCCGATCTCTACCGTGCCGCAGCGGATGCCCACGGCCGACCTGCTGACCGGCGAGGAGACACAGTCGTTCTATGAACGCTCGGACGTGGCCGTCGTCCCGGCCGGCGGCGTGATCGGCGAGGCGATGGTGGCCATCGTTCTCGCGGGTGCCGTCCTGGAGAAGTTCGGCGGCGACAGCATCGAGGAGATATGCCGCAACTTCGAGGCGTTCCAGGTGACGGTCGGGCCGCGGGAGCCGCGCTCGTGACCGCGGCACAGTCATCCGCGCCCCAGCAGATCGTCCTCGTCGGCCTGTCCGGCGTCGGCAAGACGACGATCGGGCGGGCGCTCGCGGAGCGTCTCGGCTGGCCGTTCCTCGACACTGATGACCTCGTCCTCAAGCGCGAGGGGCGCACCGCGGCGGCGATGATCGTCGAACGCGGTGAGGCAGAATTCCGGCGGGTCGAGGAGTCGATCGTCGCCGAGGCGGCGAAGCAGGTGCCCGCGGTGATCGCGACGGGCGGCGGCGTGATCCTGTCGGCGGGCAACCGTCGCGCGCTCGGCGAGCGAGGCTTCATCGTCTACCTCGATGCGACGCCCACCGAGATCGCGCACCGGCTCCCGAAGGAGGGCCAGCCGGAACGGCCGCTGGTGGACGGCGACCTGGAGAACCGGCTCCGTGCGCTGGACGGTGACCGGCGACCCTACTACAACCACGCCGACCTCTGGGTGCCGGTGATGGGCGGCACCGATGATCTCGACCAGTCTCGCGACCGCGCCGTGGCGCGCATCCTAGGTGCCTGGGCCACGGACGCCACCGATCTCGTCAGCCGTCCGCACCGCCTTGAGCGTCTCGGCGGCGCGGAGCCGGCGCGCGGGCCCGCCGCGCTCGTGGACACGGGCGTCCAGCGGTACCCGATCTGGGTCGCGCCGGGCGAGTTGCGCCGGCTGCCGGACCGGCTGCAGCAGGTCGGCCTGGCGGGGCGTCGTGTCTTCCTGATCTCCGACACCAACGTCATGGAGGCCCACGGCCGCACCGTCGCGGAAGTGCTGGACACCGCCGGGATCGCCGGTGCCTCCTACGTCATCCCGGCTGGCGAGGCTTCGAAGACACAGCGCAGCGCTGCCGAGCTCTACCGCTGGCTCGCCAGCGAGCGCGCGGAGCGCCGCGACGTGATCCTGGCGCTGGGTGGCGGCGTCGTCGGCGACCTTGCGGGGTACGTCGCGGCGACCTACCTGCGCGGCATGCCCTTCGTGCAGCTGCCGACGTCGGTGCTGGCGATGAACGACGCGGCGATCGGCGGCAAGGTCGCCGTCGACCTGCCAGAGGGCAAGAACCTCGTCGGCGCGTTCCACCAGCCGGCCGCCGTCCTGTCGGATGTCAGCGTCCTCGGCACGCTCCCGCGGCGCATGCAGATCGAGGGCTTCGCGGAGGTCATCAAGCACGCGTTCATCCTGGACCCCGGTCTGCTGGAGACTCTGGAGTCCAACGCGCGCAGCCTCGCCTCCGGCACCGCGGACCCGGAACTGCTGGCGCACGTCATCGGGCGGTCGTCGCGCCTGAAGGCACTGATCGTATCCAGCGACCCGCAGGAGCGAGGCATCCGCGCGATCCTGAACTACGGTCACACCATTGGCCACGCGATCGAGCAGTCCACGGGCTACTCGGAGTACATGCACGGCGAGGCCGTGGCGATCGGCATGATGGGCGCGGGCCGGATCGCCGTGGAGTTGGGTATCCTCGACCCCACGGTCGTAGATCGTCAGTCGGACCTGCTGCGATCCTTCGGACTGCCGCTGGTCGCGTCCGGCATGAACGTCCGCGCCGTCCTGGACGCGATGATGCGCGACAAGAAGGTGGAGCAGGGCCGGCTCCGCTTCGTGCTGCTCCAGGGTGTCGGCCGCACCGTCGTCCGCGGCGACGTGCCGGAAGACCTCGTGTCGCGCACCGTGCAGTTGCTCGCGCGCGGGTAGCGAGGAACCTCGATGCCTCCGTCCCGGCGCCGTCAGATCGTCGCGCTCGCCAGGGGCCGCGTGCAGGGTGTGGGTTACCGCGCCTTCTGCGCGCACGAGGCGACGCGCATGGGCGTGATCGGCTACGCGAAGAACCTCCCGGACGGCCGCGTCGAGGTGCTCGGCGAGGGTGACGAGTCGACCCTCCGCCAGTTCGTGGAGCGCCTGCGGGAAGGCCCGCCGCTGGGCCGCGTCACGGATGTCTCGTTCCGCTGGGAGGAGCCGACGGGCGCCTACCAGGGCTTCGAGGCGGTCA
>JAQCJS010000194.1 GCA_027592975.1 Chloroflexota bacterium | reverse complement strand
GCGCCCCTTGCGCTGCTGCCTCGGCCCGGCGCCCGCGCGCGAGGGCGTCCCGGGGCGCTCCACCCGCACGGCGCACGCCTTGAACTCCGGGATGCCGGAGGGCACATCGAGCGCGTCGTTCGTCAGGAAGTTCGCGGCCATGCCCTGCAGCTGCACGAACGGCACGAACAGCTCGCCGCGCCGCATCCGCGTGTCCAGATGCAGCTCCGCGATGATCTCTCCGCGACGGGACGCCAGCTGCACCTCGTCGCCATCCGCGAAGCCGAGGCTCGCGGCGTCATCCGGGTGCATGTCGACCGCGAGCACGGGCACGGTGCCCAGGAGGCCCTCGACGCGCCTCGTCATGACGCCGGTGTGCCAGTGGTACAGCGAGCGGCCGGTGATCAGCGTGAAGGGGAAGCGCTTGCTCGGCAGCTCGGCCGCGAACGGCCCTTGCTCCACCGCGACGAACTTGCCGAGGCCGCGCGCGAACTCCGCCTCGAACAGCCGGGACGTGCCGGGGTGCGTGCTGTCGGGCACCGGCCACTGCAGGCCGCCCTCGCGCTCCAGGCGATCGTGCGACAGGCCAGCGATGATCGGCATCAGGCTCGCCATCTCATCGAACACGCCGCTGCTGTCGGCGTAGTCGAAGCCGCGCTCTGGGCGTTCGAGGAGGCGCAGCACGCGCCGTGCGATCTCTGCGGTGATCGCCCAGTCCTCGCGCGCCTCGCCGGGCATCGGTAGGAACGGGCGCACCATCTGCACGCGGCGCTCGGAGTTGGTGAACGTGCCGGCCTTCTCCGCGAACGAGGCAGCCGGCAGCACCACGTCCGCCATCTCCGCCGTCTCGTGCATGAAGATGTCCTGCACGACCAGGAAGTCCAGCCTCCCGAATGCGTCACGCGTGTGTGCGAGGTAGGGGTCGCTGATCAGCGGGTTCTCGCCGACCACGTACATCGTCCGGAGGCGCCCCTCGATCATCTCCTCGATCATGTGCGTGGACTGGAGGCCGGGCGTCTGCGCCAGTTCCACGCCCCACGCCGCCTGGTACTTCGCGTGCGCGGGGCCGGTGTACGGCTCGTAGCCCGCAAAGGTGTTGGGCAGACAGCCGGAGTCCGAGCAGCCCTGCACGTTGTTCTGGCCGCGCAGCGGGGAGATGCCGTTGCCCGGCCCGCCCACCTGCCCCGTGAGCAGCGCGAGGTTGATCAGCGATCGCGCGTTGTCCGACCCGTTGGTGTGCTGCGTGATCCCCATGCCCCAGATCAGGCACGACCCGCGCTCCTCGCCGTCGAGGCCGGGACGAGGACGCGCGTACAGCCGCGCGGCGCGCCGGATGTCCTCCGCGGGGACGCCGCAGATCCGCGCGGCGTCCTCCGGCGTGACCTGGCTCACCACGCGCCGCCACGACTCGAACCCCTCGGTGCGCGTCTCCACGAACGAGGGCGACCACAGATCTTCCTCGAGGATCACGTGCGCCATCGCGTTGAACAGCGCTACGTCCGTGCCGGGGCGCGGCTGCAGGTGGATCTCCGCCAGGTCGCAGAGGTCGACGCGGATCGGGTTCACGACGATCAGCGCCGCACCGCGATCCTCGACCGCACGCCGCAGGCGCGAGGCGATCACGGGGTGGTTCTGCGCGGTGTCGCTGCCGACGACGAGCAGCGTGCCGGCGATGTCGTAGTCCGCGTAGGAGTTGCTGGTCGCGCCGGAGCCGACCATCTCCTGCAGCGCGACGACGGAGGGCGCGTGGCACATGCGGGAGCAGTGATCGATGTTGTTCGTGCCCATCACGGCGCGCACGAACTTCTGCATCACCCAGCCGTCCTCGTTCGTCGCCTTCGCAGAGGCGATCCCGGCGAACGAGCCGACGGCGGCGGCGAATCGCCGCGCGACGAGGTCGAGCGCCTCGTCCCACGTGGCGCGCTCCAGCGGCGAGCCCTTGCCACGGCGGCGGATCAGCGGATGCGTGAGGCGCTCCTCGGACTGCGCGAACTCCAGGCCGAAGCGCCCCTTCACGCAGGTCATCCCCTGCGACGATCCGTTGCCGGGCATCCCATCCACCCACGCGATGCGCCCGTCCTCCACGCGCACGGACAGCCCGCAGCCCACGCCGCAGTAGGAACACGTCGTCTCCGTCACCGCCACCTGCGAGGGCGCCGGGACGACGGGGAGCGCGAGCATCGCGGGGCGATCGGCCTCGACACGGCTCGAGGCCGTCGCCGGCGCGGCCTTCGGCATGAGCGCGCCGGTCGGGCACTGCGCCACGCACTGGCCGCACGAGGTGCAGATCGAGTCCTCCCACGCGGCATCGAACGCGACGCCGATGTGCGCCGTCGCCCCGCGCCCGTTGATGCCGATCGCGCCGATGTGTTGCGTGCGCTGGCAGGCGTCCACGCAGCGGCCGCAGAGGATGCAGTCCGTCATGTCGAGGTTGAAGAACAGATTGCTGTCGTCCACCGGCGCGCCGATCCCGGCGGTGCGCGGCCGTGGCGCGTACGACGAAGCATCGAGGCCGTGAGCGCGCGCGTGCTGCGCGGCGGTGCCGTGACCGACGCCGTCATCCGACATGCCGATCGTCAGATCCAGCACGCCGCGGCGGATGCGCTGCGCCTTCTCGCCATCGGTGCGGATCGATGCGCCCTCGGCGATCGGGGTGTGGCAGGCGGCGACGAGGCGCGGCGAGCCCTCGACCTCCACCAGACACGTCCGGCACGCGCCCAGCGGGCCGCGCGCGTCCGGCTTGCAGAGGTGCGGCAGATCGGCGCGCGCCGCCTCGATCGCGTCGAGGATCATCGAACCGCGCGGCACCTGCACCGGGCGACCATCCACGGTCACCTCGATCGGCGCGTTCGCTGTGACGGCCGCGGAAGCAGGGTTAGCCATCGACATCCCTCACCGCTTCCAGCGCCGCGACCAGGCGCACATGCCGCTCCGTCACGCCCGCGCGCCGCGTGAAGTTCGCGGCGATGTAGACCTCCTCGGCCGCGTCGGTCGCCGCCGCGATCAGCTCGCGCCACGCATCGAGGGGCACCGTCACCGTTGGCTGCGACGGCGGCTGCGCGCTCATCGCACGCTCCGTTCCGTGACCGGCGTCAGCTCGAAGGCGTCCGGGAACGCGGTCAGCGCCGAGGTAACCGGGCGGCCCGCCATGCTGCCGAGCGCGCACAGCGAGGCCTCCGTCATCACCTCGATCAGCGCGTCGATGCGGTCGCGGTTCGCGACCGGGTCGGCGAGCAGCTGCACGAGGCGCTGCGACCCCTCGCGGCAGGGCGTGCACTCGCCGCACGATTCCTGCGCGTTGTACGCCGCAAGGCTGCGCGTGATCGCGGCGATGTCTGCGCCGAGGCCAAGGACCACCGTCCCGCCCGCACCCAGCCCGCGCATCTCCAGCGGCGCATCGAACTCCTCGGGCAGCACGAACCGGCCGCTGGGCCCGCCCAGGAGCAGCGCCTGCACGCGCGCGGGCGCAACGCCAGCCATCGCCAGCACGCCGGCCCACGTCATGTTGCCATCCACCGGGACCTCGTACAGACCGGGGCGGGGGACGTCACCGGACAGCGGCACCAGCTTCGTCGGCGGCGGCGGGCTGTCGAAGATCGTCGTGACGGCGCAGAGCGTCTCCGCGTTGTTGATCAGCGTCGGACGCCCGAAGAGTCCCACGTCCGTCGCGAACGGCGGCTTGAAGCGCGGCACCGGGCGTTCACCCTCGATGCTGTTGAGGATCACCGACTCCTCGCCGCAGACGTAGCCGCCCGCGCCGGAGCGCACGTGGATCGCCACGCCGGCGC
>JAQCJS010000193.1 GCA_027592975.1 Chloroflexota bacterium | reverse complement strand
GGCGCTGGGAGCACGGCGAGTTCACGGTGGCACAGGAGCACCTGCTCTCGGAGTCGATCCGCGCGTGGCTGGTCTTCCACTCTCACCACATGCCGGATCCGGCCCCGGATGCGGCGCGGGTGCTGGTCGCCTGTCCCGAGGACGAGCGACATGACCTGTCCGCGCTGGCGCTGGCGCTGCTGCTGCGGCGCGCCGGCCTGCGCGTTACCTACCTTGGCGCGGACGTGCCGACCGCCGCGTTGGTGGAATCCGCCCGCGCGGTGCACTTCGACGCGATCTGCCTGACCGTCACCGCGCCCACATCGCTGCCGACGGCGCGCCTCGCGTGCGCCGCGCTGCTCGGTGTGCGCGGGGGGACGCGACTGTACGTGGGCGGACGCGCCATCCTCGCCGCTCGCGAGGACGAGGCGAGCACCATCCCGGCGGTGCGCCTGCCCGGTCCGCTGCGGGCCGCTGCGGAGGTGGTGGCGGGGCAACTCATGGGCGCTCGCGGGCGCTCGGCAGAGCGCTGAACCGACGCGCGCGCGACAGGAACGAGGGACGGCCATGCCCATCCAGACAGACGACGGAAACCTTGAGCAGCGCGCCGGTGATCTGCCGGTGCTGCGACCGGACGGTGCGAGCATGCGGCTGGGGTCGGTGTGGTCGGAGCGCCCGGTGGTGCTTGCGCTCATGCGGCACTTTGGCTGCATCTTCTGCAAGGAGCACGTCGCCGAGTTGCGATCGATCGTGGACGAGATCCACGCCGAGGGTGCGGAGCTGGTGATCCTCGGCAGCGGCTCCGCGCAGATGGCCGGCTTCTTCGCAGAGGACTACGCGATCACGACGCCCGTGCTCACTGACCCCACGCGCGAGGTGTACCGCGCGCTGGAGGCGCGCCGGCCGCACCGCCTGGGCTTCATCGATCCGCGGGTGTTCCTCGGCAGCCTGCGCGCGCTGATCCGGGGCCATCGGCAGACGTTCGGGCCTGCCGCGGATCTGGGTGACGCCACGCAGCTGGGCGGCGTGTTCATCGTGCAGCGCGGCGGCGGACTCGCGTGGGCGCACCGCAGCGCCTTCGCGGGCGATCGCCCGTCGAACGACGAGGTGCTGGCGGCGCTCCGCAGTCTGACGCGATCGCGCGCCGCCTGACGAACGCCGCCTGACGCGAACGCCGTCTGACTCCGATCGCGGCGCTACGCCGCCTTCAGCCGGTCGATGATGCCGCGCACCGCGCGCACGTCCGCCTCGATCGCCTGGCTCGCGGAGGCGAGGTGGCGCGCGGCGTCATCGGATGCGCTCTGCTCTAGGTGACGGAGGATCAGACCGACGGCGAGCAGATCCTGCAGCAGGCCGTCCCGGATCTCATCGGACAGCTCAGACGGCTCGGCAACGTTCGCGACACTCTGGGTCATGGATAGCCTTCCCGGGCTCGGCGATGCGTGATGAGTCCGCCCTCACCTCTATAGACGGATCGGGGAGGTCATTTCGTACGCCGCCGGGGTAGGAGAAAACCCTGATCTCGGCGAGCGAATTTCCCGAGGGCGTGCCCCGATCGGGCGCGTTACGCCTCGTGCGAGGCCTGGTGTGGGGTAGGTGGCACGAGCGTGCCGAGGCGCATCCACAGCGTGATCATCGACGGCGGCAGTTCGCCCAGCACCACGTAGCCGTCCGAGTCCACACATCCGCGTCGCGGATCGAGGGCCGGATCGCCTTCGGCCACGGCGTCCATCCGGTACCACGTGCATCGCGGGAAGGCGCTGGTCTCCAGGTGCATCACGCCGCGCGCTCGCACGTCCTCGTCCTGCCCGATCATGTGCACCGGGAACTCGCCGCACTTCGATGGGCGCTCGCGGTCGTGAATGCCGCACAGTCCCCGCCCGTCCGGCTGCGGGCGGAAGGCACTGCAGCGAAAGGGCGTGGGCGTGGCGTCCGAGTCATCGCGGGGGCGCCAGTCGCGGTCGCGCCAGCCCGCGGGGTCGTCCGTGCTGCGCACCACCGGGATGATCAGCGGCTGCCCGTCCATGAACGCGCGGTACTGGTCACGCGGGAGCGCGCCCCACGTCCAGAAGCCGTCCGTGCGGCTGGACTGGCAGCAGTCCCCGCAGCCGTTGCAGTCCAGCGCGCGCGCGTCTCCGAGCGTCAGGTAGCGCCGCCGCTCGTCCGTGCTCGCTTCGATCGGGCCAGTGGCGCTCGTCACGCGCCGGTGCCGATCCGCGCGTCGATGATCGCGCCCAGCGTCGGCTCGCCCGCGTCCGCGTACTCGTAGCGCGCGCGCACCACCGGCCGTTCGAGGCCGAGCAGTCCGGCGAGGTCGATCGGCGTGCCGGCGACCACCACCACGTCGCTCGGGGCGGCCTCGATCGTGGCGCGCAGCTCCGCCAGCTGCTCATCGTCGTAGCCGAGCGCCGGGAGCACCGCGCCCAGGTGCGGGTAGCGCGCGAACGCCTCCGCGATCGCCGGCGTCGCGAACGGGCGCGGGTCGATGATCTCGCTCGCGCCGGCCTCCCTCGCCGCGACGTACCCGGCACCGTACGGCATCCCGCCGTGCGTGAGCGTAGGCCCGTCGTCCACGGCCAGCACGCGCTTGCCGCGCACCGCGTCCGGGGTGTCGAGGGTGACCGGCGAAGCGGCGCGGATCAGCGTCGCGCGCGGGTTCAGGCGGCGCGCCTCGTCCTCGGTCGCCGCGATCTGCTCGGGCGTGGCTGCGTTCGTCTTCGTGATCACCACCACGTCCGCCATGCGCACCACCGCCTCCCCGGGATGGTAGGCGTCCGCGTGTCCGGGCCGAAGTGCGTCGATCAGCGCCACGTGCAGCGTGGGGCGCAGGAACGGGAAGTCGTTGTTCCCGCCGTCCCACACGATCACGTCCGCCTCGCGCTCGGCGGCATCGAGGATCGCGGCGTAGTCCACACCCGCGAACACCACGCTCCCGGCGGCGATGTGTGGCTCGTACTCCTCGCGCTCCTCGGCGGTGCACTCGGCAATGTTGAGGTCGGCCATCGTCGCGAAGCGCTGGACGCGCTGCGCCTCCAGATCGCCGTACGGCATGGGGTGGCGGATGACCGCGGTGCGCACCCCGCGGTCGCGCAGGAGGCGGTTCACGTAGCGCGCGGTCTGCGACTTCCCCGTCCCCGTGCGCGCCGCGGAGATCGCGATCACCGGCCGGCGCGAGCTGAGCATGGTGCGCTCCGGCCCCAGCAGCACCACGTCCGCCCCCGTGGACAGCGCGCGCGAGGCGACGTGCATGACGTCCTGGTGCGTGACGTCGCTGTACGCGAAGACCACCGTGTCCGCGCGCTGCTCCCCGATCACGCGCTCAAGATCCGCCTCCGCGAAGATCGGGATCCCCTCCGGATAGCGAGGCCCCGCGAGCGCCGCCGGATAGCGGCGGTCGTCGATGCCCGGGATCTGCGCGGCGGTGAACGCCACCACCTCCACCGCGGGGTCGTTGCGGTAGACGACGTTGAAGTTGTGGAAGTCGCGGCCGGCGGCGCCGACGATCACCACTCGCTGCGAGCGTGGACGCATCTCGACCTCGATCCTGTGGGTGTTGGTGTGGTGCGTTGTTCTATTGCACCACAGGTGCGCCTCGCGCGCGGCGTCGTCTCGCGATCAGCCCACCGCGTTGCGTGCTGACGGCACGACCAGCGGCGCGCCGGTCTCCGGGTGCGCGAGCAGGGACACGAACGGCCCGTACACCCGCGCGAGGTGCTCCGCGGTCACCACCTCGGCCGGCGGCCCCGCGGCGACGACCTCGCCACCGTGCAGCAGCACCAGCCGGTCGCACC
>JAQCJS010000192.1 GCA_027592975.1 Chloroflexota bacterium | reverse complement strand
GGCGTTCGAGGCGGTCGGCCGCGACTTCCACCACGTGAACCTGCGGCGCGGCCTGACGGCGGCGATGGAGGTGGCGCAGGCCGCGAACCAGTACCTGGACGCACGTGCGCCGTGGAGCGCCGTGAAGACGGATCGCGACCACGCGGCAGAGACGCTGTACATCGCCCTGAACGTGATCGCCGGCCTGGTGACCATGCTGCACCCGGTGCTGCCGTTCTCCTGCGCGAAGGCGTGGACGATGCTCGGGCACGAGGGTGATGTGCAGTCTGCCGGATGGCGACGCACGCCGGTCCTCGCCGGGACGCCGCTCCCCGCGCCCGCGCCGCTCTTCAAGAAGCTCGACGACGCCGTCGTAGCCGAGGAAGAGGCGCGGCTCGCGCAGTGAACGAGCCGCAGCGAGCCGCTTCGCGTCGCTCAACTCATCACGCGGGGCGGCACCCCCTCGCCCTTCCCTGCGCGGGAGGGGTTCTGGATCAACCATGGGGGCTGCGCCCCCATACCCCTGCGGAACGTGCCGGCGCTCTGACTCCCCCTCCTGCGGAGCGGGAGAGGGATGGAGTGAGGGCGTCCGCATCCTCCTCGTTCCTACGGCGCGCTCGATGAGCACGCGCGCCCGCATCGAGCGCGACCCGGAGCCGCTGCCCGGTGCCTTCGACGCACACACGCACACCTGGTCCACCCCCGAGTTCGATGAGGACTACGACGCGACGCTGGCGCGCGCGTGGCGCGCTGGCCTCGTCGGGATGGTCGAGGTGGGCGTGGACACCGAATCCAGCGAGCGCTGCCTCGACCTCGCGGCGCGCGACCCGCGCGTGCACGCGGTCGTCGGGCTGCACCCGGAGTACGCGGACCGGCTGACCGAGGAACGCGAGGGGATCGCGCGTGCGGCCGTCAGCACCGCCGGCGGCGCGCGCGCCGTGGGCATCGGCGAGATCGGCCTCGATTACTCACGGCCGGGGCCGTCGGAGGCGCAGCAGGTGGAGGCGTTCCGCTGGCAGCTCGACCTCGCGCGGGAGCACCGCCTGCCCGTCGTGATCCATGCACGCGATGCAGACGAAGCCTGCTTCGAGGTCCTGCGGGAGTGGTACGGGCGCGTGGGCGACTACCTCGGCTCCGGCCGAGAGATCGGCATGATGCACTGCTACGCCGGAGACGCCGCGCTGGCCGCGCGTTACCTCGCTATCGGCTTCCTGATCTCCGTTCCCGGGACGATGACCTTCCCCAACAACTCCCGCGGGCAGGAGGTGGCGCGCTCAGTGCCCCTGCCGCGTATGCTGATTGAGACCGATTCCCCCTACCTGACTCCCGCGCCGCACCGCGGTCGCCGGAACGAGCCTGCGTACGTGGTGGAGACGGCGCGCTTCGTCGCGGGACTTCGAGGCTGCACGCCGGACGAGGTCGCGCGGACGACGGCAGAGAATGCGGCGCGGCTGTTCGATCTTGGCTGACCGGCGAAAGCGCAGATGACGAGCACCCCGACCACCGGCAACGGCACCAGCACCGGCACGGCGAGCGCCTCCGCGCACGCGCTGTACGGCCCCGTCGCCGCGGATCTCCCTCGCGTGTCGGAGGCGCTCGCCTCGATCGCCACGAACGTGGAGTTCGCGTTCCTGCAGAAGATGCTGGAGAACGCGCTGGCCGGCACCGGGAAGATGATGCGCCCCGCGATCGCCCTGTTGGGCGGGCGCTTGGGCACGTACGACCTCGATCGGCTCGTCCCCCTCGCCGCAAGCGTGGGACTGCTGCACACAGCGACGCTGGTGCACGACGACGTGATCGACGAGGCACAGGAGCGCCGCGGTGAGCCGACGCCGAACGCGCTGTTCGGCAACGCAGCCTCGGTCATGCTGGGCGACTACATGTTCGCGCACGCCGCCGACTTCATCGCCCAGACGGACAACACGCGCGTGGTCCGCACCTTCGCCCGCACGCTGATGATGATGGCGAACGGCGAACTGAAGCAGGACATGACCGTCTTCGAATACTCCGAGGACGTGCAACGCTACCTGGATCGCATCACCGGCAAAACGGCGTCCCTCTTCGGCACCGCCGCCGAGGGCGGCGCGATGGTCGCGGGCGCGCCTGCCGAGCAGGTGGAGGCCATGCGGGTCTACGGCCTGCACCTCGGTATCGCGTTCCAAATCGTGGACGACATCCTGGACTTCACCGGGGATCCGGCGGTCATGGGCAAGCCCGTGGGATCCGACCTCGCGGGGGGCACGCTCACGCTCCCGACGATCCTCTACATGCAGCGCAAGCCGGACGACAACCCGGTGAAGCGCGCCTTCGAGGGCACGCGACGCAAGGCGAACATCGACCGCGCGATCCGCGAGATCGTGGAGTCCGACCTCCTCGAGGAGTCGATGCAGACCGCCCTCCGCTACGGCGAGGAAGCCCGCACCGCCCTGCGCGCGCTCCCCGCCGGTGAGGTGCGCGACACGCTGTCCGGCATCCTCGACTACGTGTTCTCGCGGCGGTCGTAGCGGCCCCAGCGGCGCGACAGGCGCCCGATCAGCGGCAGGGACGGCGGCACGCCCGCCCATGCGATCCCGCCCAGCACCAGCATCCCAAGGAACACCACGATCGCCGCTAGCAGCGGCACCAGGCCGGTGCCGAGGAGCTGCGGCGCGGGGGCGAGCCAGCCCGCGACCCCCATCTGCGCGACGTGCGACCTCGTGAAGCCTCGCTCCGTGGCCTGGAAGCCGAACCAGAGCCCGATGATCGAGACCAGCACCACAAGGTTCGCGGTCTCCGCGAATCCGGCCGGCACCACGGGGCCGATCAGGTTGAGGTACGGGTCAAGGTTGACCAGCGCCGGCACCGCCCCCAGCACGTACGCGAACGCCGCGGCGAATCGCTCCGCGGCGGAGACCTGCTCCGGCACCACATCTGTCCTGCTCATCGTCGCCTCCTCGTCCCGTGCCGCAGCCTACTCCTCTGCGGCGTCCGCGGGCACCGCCGTGTCGGTATCGTGCGTCTCACCGGCGACGCGTGCGCGGCGCGCGGCGCTGACGAACTGCGCGCTCTTCAGGTCGCGCTCCACCACGGCGCGCATCAACGCGTGCATCGCCTGCTCCATGCGCGCGGCCAGCTCGTCCGTGAGGCGGATGCGCCCGGCCTCTTCGTACGGCACGGACTGGAACGCGCGCAGGACGCGCAGCGCCGTGGCGTCGATGGGCTGGGAGTCCGAGTACGTGCGGGCGCACGAGGCGCACACGACGCCGCCCTCCACCGGGATCCACCACGCTGACTCCGCTGCCACCGGTTGCGAGCAGCGCAGGCAGTCAGACAGCTCCGGGCGAAACCCGGTGGCATCGAGCAGCGCGAGCTCGAAGGTGCGCTGGACCACCTGCTGCCCGTCCCCGCGCGCCAGGCGCACCAGGGCGGCGTGCAACAGGTCGTGCAGCCCCTCGGCCTCCGCGTGCTCCACGGTGATGCGGTCGGCGAGCTCCAGCAGGTACATGCCCGCGCTCAGCCGGTCGAGGTCCGTGTGGATCGCCGAGAACGCATCGATCGTCTGCGCCTGGGTGACCACGTCCATGCTGCGTCCGTGCGCCAGCACCAGTTCCACCAGCGTGAGCGGCTCCAGGTGACCGGCCATGCGGCTCCGGGATCGCAGCACGCCCTTCGCGATGACGTCGATCTTGCCGCGTCCGGGGGTGAGCAGCGTGACGATGCGATCCGCCTCGCCCAGGCGGCGGTGGCGCAGCACGATCGCCGGGGTGCGCAGGACGCGCGGGATGCGCCCCGGCATCATTGGCCCCCGGACATCACTGA
>JAQCJS010000191.1 GCA_027592975.1 Chloroflexota bacterium | reverse complement strand
TCGCGGTTGTACACGTACTCCTCGTGCAGCGCCTGGCCGATGCCCTGCACCGCGCCGCCCTGGATCTGCCCCTCCACGTACGAGGGATGGATCGCGGTGCCGACGTCCTGCACGGCCGTGTAGCGGAGCACCGTGACCTTGCCGGTGTCCACGTCCACCTCGACATCGCAGATGTGCGTGGACAGGGCCGCGCCGACGCCGCCGGGCTTCACTGCGGCGTGTGCCTGCACCTGCGTGCCGGTGGCGCTGAGCTGCCCCGCGATCTCCTTCAGCGTGAACTGCTTGCCTTCCGGCCCGCGGATCACGCCGTCCTCGTCATAGGTGACGGAGGACGGATCGACCGTCCAGATCTGCGCGGCCCGCGCGACGAGCTGCTTCTTGATGTCCTGCGCGGCCTCGTACACGGCCCAGCCGGTGGCGAAGGTGGTGCGGCTGCCCCCGGTGTTCGCCGTGAAGCCGATCGACTCCGTGTTGCCCACGAACGAGCCGATGTCCTCGTAGCGAATGCCCATCGTCTCCGCGAACTGCATCGCGAGGCTGGCGCGCTGCCCGCCGATGTCCACGGATCCGGTGACCAGCGTGACGGTGCCGTCGCTGTTCAGCGTGGCGTAGGCCGCGGAGTCGTTCCCGCCGTTGAACCAGTAGCCGCTGGCCACGCCTCGTCCGACGTGCGTGCCCTGAAGCTCGGAGCGGTAGTGCGGGCTCTGCTGTGCCGCGCGCAGTACCTCCTGCGTGCCGATGTTGCCGTGCGGCACGCCCTCCGACCGGCGCGTCCCCTGCTTGGAGGCGTTCTTCATGCGGACCTCGATCGGGTCGAGGCCCAGCTGCTCCGCGATCTCGTCCAGCACGGACTCCACCGCGAACGCCGCCTGGTTCGCGCCCGGAGCGCGGTAGGAGGCGACCTTCGGCTTGTTCACCACCACCTCGTACCCGTGGATGTAGTGGTGCGGCAGGTCGTACGGGGCGAGCGCGGTGCGCGCGCCACCGGGCACGGGCGCGCCCGGGAACCCGCCGGCCTCGTACGCGAGGTGCACCTCGGCGGCGACCAGCGTGCCGTCGCGCTTCGCGCCGATCTTCACGCGGGTCTTGGACGCGGAGGTCGGGCCGCTGGCCTCGAAGACCTCCGTGCGCGACATCGTCGCGTGGACGGGGCGGCCCGTCTTCTTCGACAGCAACGCGACCAGCGGCTCCAGGTAGACGACCAGCTTGCCGCCGAAGCCGCCGCCGATCTCCAGCGGGATCACCTTCACCCGCGAGACCGGCAGGCCCACCAGCGGCGCGGTCGCGTCGCGGATGCCGAAGGCGCCCTGCGTGCTGGTCCAGACCGTGAGGTGGTTTTCCTGGTTCCACAGCGCCGTCGCCGTGTGCGGCTCGATGTACCCCTGGTGCGCCGCCGAGGTCGAGAACTCGCGCTCGATGACCACGTCGGACTCGGCGAAGCCCTGCTGCACGTCGCCCAGCCTGATCTCCAGCTGGCGCGCGCGGTTGGTCTGCCGCCCGTCGACCGGGTCGAAGAGGCCCGGCACGTCCGCGGTGAAGGCCGGGTCGTGGAGCAGCGGCGCGTCCGCGGCCTCCGCGTCCTCGATCGTCATGACCGGCGGGAGCACTTCGTACTCCACCTCGATCGCGTTCATCGCGTCCTCGGCCAGGTGGGGGTCAGAGGCGGCGACGGCGGCCACGGGGTGCCCCCGGAACAGCACCTTCTCCGAGGCCATCACCACCTCGCGCGTCCACTCGATCGGGATGGGGCCGCGGATGGTCTGGATGATCCGGTGCTCGACCTTCGGGAAATCGGCGGCCGTGATCGCGGCGTGCACGCCGGGCATCGCGAGCGCCTTCGAGACGTCGATGCGCTTGATGCGCGCGTGGGCGTGGGGGCTGCGCAGGACGCGGGCGTACAGCATGCCCGTGGGACGCGCGTCCACGCCGTACTCGGCGCGTCCGGTGACCTTGTCCAGCCCGTCCGGGCGCACCGGGCGGGTGCCCACGATGCGGTAACCGCTGGCCGGAGCGTCGTGTGTCGCGGTCATGTTCGTCAGCCTTCCCAAGGTCGTTTCGCTGGAACATGGTACCGCGCCGGCCAGCCACCGGACGACCTCCGCCGTGGCGGCCTCGCGAGCTGCTGGCGTGGCACGGAGACGCCGAAGATTCGCGCCCGCGGATGGCCGGCCCGCCCCCGCCTGACGTCCATCCGACGTTGCGTTGACTTAGGCCGCCGGGCAGGGATCCCCTCCTCGTCCGCGGCAGTCGCGCGTCCGGGCTAGCGCTGCGGGAGTCCCAGGGCCCAGCGCAGTTGCGACAGGTCCAGATGCTCCCGCACGACACCGGCGAGCCGGTCGAACTCGCGCTCGCGGCGGTCGGCCTCGCGGCCCGCGACGCCGTCGTCGCGCCAACCCAGCGAGCGGAGCAGCGTGCGCCGGAAGGCGTCGCTCGCGAACAGCCCGTGCAGGTACGTCCCCGCCACGCGCCCGTCCAGCGAGACCGCGCCATCGTCATGCAGGCAGCCGTCGTCGCCATCGAGGCGCAGGAGGGGGTCGAGTGCAGCCGAGGTCGCCGCGGTGCGGCCCATGTGGATCTCGTAGCCCTCCACGCTGTACCCGCGCACGGCAGACCAGTGCCCGCGCCCCGCGGCGATGTGCCCGCTGGCGCGCCTGGTGGTCTTCTCAGCAACGAACGTCGTCTCCAGCGGCAGCAGTCCGAGGCCCTCCGTGGCGCTGCCGGCGGGAGCCTCTACACCGTCGGGATCGAGCAGGCGCTCGCCGAGCATCTGCATCCCGCCGCACACGCCGAGCACCGCGCCGCCCCGGCCGACGTGCGCCCGCAGCGCCCGGTCCAGCCCCTGCGCACGCAGCCAGTCCAGATCGGCGATCGTCGCCTTCGTGCCCGGGATCACCACAAGCGCCGGCGTGCCCAGGTTCTCCGGGCGGTCGACGTAGCGCACCCGCACGCCCGGCTCCGCCGCCAGCGGGTCGAAGTCGTCGAAGTTGGCGATGCGCGGCAACTGGATGACGGCGACCTCGAACGCGCCCGCCTCGCTGGCGCGAGACGCCCCGCGCTCCAGCACCACGGCGTCCTCCTGCGCAACGTTCAGCCGGTCGATCCACGGGATGACGCCGGCGACCGGCACCCCCGTCCGCTCCTCCACGTCACGGATCGCGGGATCGAGGAGGGCCGGGTCGCCTCGGAAGCGGTTGATCACCAGCCCGCGCACCAGCGCGCGATCCTCCGGCGGCAGCAGCGCCAGCGTGCCAACGAAGTGCGCAAACACACCGCCTCGATCGATGTCGCCCACCAGCAGCGTAGTCGCGTGGGCGTAGCGGGCGACGGCCATGTTCACGATGTCGCGCGCGTAGAGGTTCGGCTCCGCCGGACTCCCGGCGCCTTCGGCGACGACGAGCTCGTACTCCTCGCGCAGCGTGTCCAGCGCGCGCGTGACGTGCGGCCACAGCTCCCCGCGACGGTCGAAGTCCGCGCTGGTGAGGATGCCCGCAGGGCGACCGTTCAGCACGACCTGCGAGGTGCGGTCGCCCTGCGGCTTCAGCAACACCGGGTTCATCTCCACGCGCGGCACCAGCCCCGCCGCCGCCGCCTGCTCCGACTGCGCGCGCCCGATCTCCAGGCCGTCCGGCGTGACGTCCGCGTTGTTCGACATGTTCTGCGCCTTGAACGGCGCGACCCGCACGCCGTCCTGCCGGAAGATCCGGCACAGCGCCGTGACGAGGACGGACTTTCCCACGGAGGACGCCGTCCCCACGACCATCAGCACCGGGGCCGGCGCGCGGGA
>JAQCJS010000190.1 GCA_027592975.1 Chloroflexota bacterium | reverse complement strand
AGCGTGGGGAGGCGGCGCCGGTCGGGCACGGGGTACTGCTGGCGCGGTAGTAGCGGCGTCGCCCCGGCGCCCGGGATCGCCTCGCTCCCCGCGCGCACGGCGACGCGGTCGGCGAGCGCCGCCAGTCCGCCCTCGTACTCGCCGCCGATCACCAGGTCGGCGCGGTCGGGGCCGGTCAGTTCGGCGTGCAGGGGGGAGGCATACATCCCGTAGCAGGCGATCGTCATGCCCGGTGCCGCGGCGCGGACGGCGCGCGCGAACTCCAGTCCAATGCGCGCGGCGGTGTGCATGGGGATGGAGATCGCCACCAGGTCCACGTCCTGCAGCACGCCCGGGGTGGCCGTCTCCACCGCCAGGTCCAGCGTGCGCACCTCGTGCCCGGCGGCGCGCAGCACGGCGGCCGGGGCGGCGAGTCCGACTGGTTGATGGCCCAGCTCGTACGTGGAGACCAGCAGCACGCGGGCGCCGGTCGCCGCGGTCGCGGGCACGGACGCGCGGCCGGGCAGCGGATCCAGGGTGAGCGTCAGGGGTTGCACACGGCGCCTCCCAGCACGATCGACCCCTCGATCGTACTGCCGATGCGCCCGCCGGGTGCCTCGGGCGGGGGAACCTACCGCGTGCGTGTGTTGCGCAGGGCGGTGAATCCGAAGATCACCGCCAGCGCGGCCGCGAACAGGGTGGTGAGGACGACGGCCGCGATGACTTCCACGGGAGCCTCCGGGACTGCGGCAGGGCCGCTTCCACCGAGATGACGGCGCCATCGTACTGATCGCGTGTTTCGATTGCATTCGGAGATCTGCTCATTCTCGTGCTGGGCGGGGGTCGAGGCCGAGGGCCGGGGGCGCTAGCCCCGGGCGATTGCGGCGACCTGCGCGCCGGTCAGCCGCACCAGGTCCGCCGGTACGAGCGCGATCTCCGCCCCTCGACGTCCCGCGCTCACGTAGACGGTGTCGTAGAGCAGGGCGGACTCGTCCAGGACGCTGGGCAGCGGGCGCTTCTGGCCCAGCGGCGAGATGCCGCCCAGCACGTAGCCGGTCGCCCGCTCCGCCTCTGCTGGCGAGGCCATCTCCGCGCGGCGCGCGCCGAGCGCGGCGGCCAGCGCCTTCAGATCGAGGCGCGCAGCGACGGGGACGATGCCGACGGCGAGCGTCTTGCCGTCCAGCTTCGCGACCAGCGTTTTGAACACCACGGCGGGATCCAGCCGGAGCGCCTCCGCGGCCTCCACGCCGTACGCCTCCGCACCCGGGTCGTGCGTGTATTCGAGGACTTCGAACGTGACACCCGCGGCACGGACCGCCTCCACGGCGGGTGTCATCGCTCGGCCTTCCTTGCCCTTCGCCATGCCCGGACGATAGCGCTCGCGACCGGGCGCGCGCACCCCGCGCCCGCCCCGCGTGCGTAGCGAGGGGCTGCGGTACCCTCCGATCCCATGACGAGCGAGCAGCCCCTCTCCGCGGACGTTCCCGCCGATCGCTACACGCACGGTCACCACGCCTCCGTAGTGAGCCGGCACGCGCTGCGCACCGCGGAGCGGGAGGCGGCGTACCTGCTGCCGCGCCTCCACCCGGGGCTGCGCCTCCTGGACGTGGGCTGCGGCCCCGGCACGATCAGCAGCGGCCTCGCCCGCGCCGTAGCCCCCGGCGAGGTCGTGGGGATCGATGTCTCGGCGGACGTGATCGACCGTGCCCGCGCGCATGTGGCCGAGGCCGGCGCGACAAACGCGCGCTTTGAGACCGCGAACGTCTACGACCTGCCGTACGAGGCGGGCAGTTTCGATGTGGCGCACGCGCACCAGGTGATGCAGCACCTCGCGGATCCCGAGGCGGCACTCGCCGAGATGCGCCGGGTGCTGCGTCCCGGCGGGCTGGTCGCCGTGCGCGATGCCGACTACGCGACGATGTCCGCATGGCCGCGCGCCGCCAGCATCGACCGCTGGCTGGAGGTCTACCACGCCGTAGCCGCGCGCAACGGCGCGGATCCGGACGCCGGACGCCGCCTCCGGTCGTGGGTGAGCGCCGCCGGCTTCGTGGATCTCGAGGTCACGGCGGTGGTGGAACTGCTGGCCGACCCCGCCGATGCGGCCGACTGGGGGCGATCCTGGGCGGAGCGCGCGCTCTACTCCAACTTCCGCCCACAGGCGATCGAGTACGGCGTGGCGACGGCCGAGGAGATCGAGGCGATCGCACGCGGCTGGAGAGAGTGGGCGGAAAGCCCGGAGGCCTTCTTCATGTTCGTCCACGTCCAGTGCATCGGTCGTGCGCCGTGACGACCGCGCAGTCCCGCTGGCTGATGGTGATCACCGGGCTTGGCACGCTGATCGTGGCGGCGATCGTCTCGTTCCTCGTCGCGTACGTCGCCGCCGATGCGGCGCTGGAGCCCGACCCGCCGAAGAACACGCCGTACCTGGATCAGTTCCCCTTCCCCGTGGAGGAGGTGGCGTTCCAGGCGCGCGACAAGACAGAGCTGGCGGGATGGTTCCTTGCCGCCGCGCCGCCGCAAGGCGAGCAGCCGAGCACCACGCCGCAGCCCACGGTGATCGTGATGCACGCCTACGGCGGCACGCGCGACGTGATGCTCCCGTACGCGGATTTCCTGTCGCAGGCCGGCTTCCACGTCTTCTTCTTCGACGCGCGCGGCGTCGGGAACTCCGCCCGCGTGGAGGTGACCTTCGGCGAGCGCGAGAAGCTGGACGTGCTGGGGGCCGTTGACTACCTGAGCACGCGGCCCGAGGTGGATCAGGCGCGCCTGGGCATCATGGGCGTGGAGCTGGGCGGCTCTGTGGCGATCATGGCGGCGGCCGAGGATCCCCGGATCGCTTCGATCGTGGTGGAGGCGCCGTACGCCTCGCTCGAGCTGGCGTTGCAGGACGCGCTGGCGCGGGTGGTTTCCGTGCCCCCGTTCCTGCGCCCGCTCGCCACGCACCTGGTGAAGCGGCGCATCGCGGAGGACATCCGCGACACCGCGCCGATCGAGGCCGTGACCAAGCTCACGGGACGCCCGCTGCTGATCATCGAGGACAGCGAGGATCACACGGATCAGACGCGCCGGATGTTCAACGCGGCGGAGCAGCCCAAGACGCTCTGGGTCGCGCACGGCGCGGCGCTGGGACAGGGCCTGCAGGAGTTCCCGAACGAGTACGTGACGCGCGTGGTGGAGTTCCTGCGCTCGAACATCGGCGCGCCCGCCGCGCGGTAGGTCGCGCCCCGCGCGCCAGCCTCGGCGTGCGGGGGAGCAGAGCGCGAGGATCGCGGTGCCCCAGCCGGCCGCGCCGATCATGGCGATGATCACGTAGGGCCACGGTGAGAGCCCGGTCACGGCGCGGTAGAGCAGCGCCACGACCACGGCGATCGTGAACATCAGCGGTGCCGCGACGCCCGTCTCCCGCAGCAGCCTCCGGTCCGCGTCCGTCATGCGCGGAGGATACCCCCTGGCGTACCGACTCGCGCCCGAGGGCGCACGAAAAAGCGCCCCCATGCGGGTTCACCGCATGGGGGCGCTTCACGCCGGGCAGGGCAACACCGGCGGTCTGTGGGGCTAGGCCCCGTTCCCCTGCGGCGCGCGAGGGCCGCGCTCGCCACCCGGACCGCGGCCGTGCTCACCGCCCAGGCCGGGCATCACCTGCTTCAGCGCCTCGAACGCCGGCTTGCCGGCGTCCAGGTCGGCGAGGATCTGGTCGGCCTGCGCCTGGGTGACCTTGCCGCTGGCCACCATCTGCGTGACCCGCGGCTCCAGCATCGTGCGCTGCTGCTCGGCCGTCGGGCGGGCCGGCTTCGCCGGCTTGTTCGCC
>JAQCJS010000189.1 GCA_027592975.1 Chloroflexota bacterium | reverse complement strand
AGGCCGGCCGCCGGCAAGCCAGCCGCTGGGAAGCCAGCCGCCGCGAAGCCAGCCGCGGGCAAGCAGACGGCGGCCGCCAAGCCCTCCAGCGCCGAAGCCGCGAAGAAGGCGACACCGGCGACCGCGAAGCCGGCCGCCGCCGCCAAGGCAGCTCCGAAGAAGGTCACGGCGCGCGCGGCCCAGGCGCCGAAGGCCCCCGCGAAGGCCTCAGCAAAGGCGCCGGCGAAGGCCTCAACGAAGGCGTCGGCCGCCGCGAAGAAGCCCGCCGCTCGGACCCGGGCCCGCGCAAGCTAGCGACGTCGTACCCTACGAGCCTCATACAGGACGACCGACCGCACACGGCCGGCCATGCGGGTCAGGATGATGCATTGACCACCACGACGGGTTCAGCTGGCTACCGGCAGATCGCGGTCGAAGACTTCAAGATCACGGATGAGCCGTACTACCTGCCCATCAAGGATGAAGTCGAGCTCTTCGAGACGGCCTATGAGCGCCGCATCCCTGTGCTCCTGAAGGGGCCCACCGGCGCGGGCAAGACGCGGTTCGTGGAGTACATGTCCTGGAAGCTCCACAACCGCGACGCCCAGTCCCATGAAGAGGGCGTGCCCCTCATCACGGTCGCCTGCCACGAAGACCTCACCGCCTCCGACCTGGTCGGGCGGTATCTGCTCGAAGGTGACGAGACGGTCTGGATCGACGGGCCGATCAGCCGGGCCGCGAAGTTCGGAGCGATCTGCTACCTGGACGAGATCGTGGAAGCGCGCAAGGACACCACCGTCCTCATCCACCCGCTGACTGACTACCGGCGTCTCCTGCCAATCGAGAAGCGGGGCGAACTGCTGGAGGCGGCAGACGGCTTTCTCCTGGTGATGTCCTACAACCCCGGCTACCAGTCCGCGCTCAAGGACCTGAAGCACTCCACCCGCCAGCGGTTCATTGCCATCGAGTTCAACTACCCGCCGCGAGACGCGGAGGCCGAGATCATCGCGCGCGAGTCCGGCGTGGAGCCGGCGATCGCGCAGGACCTGGCCAAGCTGGCTGAGAAGGTGCGAAACCTCAAGGAGCACGGACTGGGTGAAGGCGTGTCCACGCGCCTCCTGGTCTACGCTGGGAAGCTCATCGCTGGCGGCATCTCGCCGCGGCGCGCGTGCCAGGTTGGCGTCGTGTGGGCGCTAACCGACGACGCCGAGGTCCAGCGTTCCATCGAGGAAGTCGTCACCTCCATCTTCGACGAGTAGCCATCACCAGCGCCCGGGGACGGCCAGGTCGCCCTCCGGCGCTGGTTCCACGGAGGGGCGTATGTCGCTCGCGTCCGATCTGACCGTCCGTTTCGCTCCCGAGCTGCGCGGCTACGGAGCCTCGCTGCCTGACGAGCTCGCCACGGCCCTCCAGGGGCTGGAATCGCGCATGAGCGAGGCTGAGCTCGTGCAGTGGGCGGAAGACGCCATTTCCCTGGCAACGGCGTCGCTCCGCTCCTGGGAAGCGGCGGCGGAGTACTTCCGCGCCACGCCGGCGGTCGCGGACCGGCTGGATGCAGACCGCATCCACCAGTGGGCCGGAATCGCGCGGCGGCTCTCAGAGTCGTCGTCGCTGATGGCTGCCGCATTCCTGAGGTCGACTCCGTCGGTCCTGGGCGTGATCCCGTTCGAGGACGTCGATGCGTGGGCGACGCAGGGCGAGCGGCTCTGTCGGGGGAACTGGAAATCGATCGCCCTCGCCGCGCTCTACTTCCAGGTCAGTCCACAGCTGCTGCGTAGCCTGCCACTCGACTCCGTCGGGCGGCTCGCGGGTGTCGTCGACCAGCTCACCGAACGCTCGTACGAGCTGGCGAACACCTGCCTGGAGTCGGCACCCGGGATCTTCGCCGGCCTGGCGGAGGACGACCGTGAGCCGTTCCTCCGCTTCGCACGAGTTGTCACGCGTGCCTCATGGGCGGACACCCGGCTCTACTTCGATCGCGGTCCGCGACTCCTGGACCACGTGGCCGCGGACCAGCGCGCACCCTTCCTGGACCTGGCCGCACAGGTCACGACGGAGGTCGGGCGGCAGGGCTTCCCGCTGTTCGCCGCAGCCGCCGAGGCGCTGGGCCAGGTCCCCGCCGAGTACCACGCGGACGCCATCGCCTTCGCTGCTCGGCTCGCCGGCGGCTCCCCTGCCGCGGCCATGGAGTACCTGAAGGGCGTCCCCTTCGTCCGGACCCGCCTGAACGACGATCAACTGGCTCAGTGGCGCCAGGCGGGCCTGGAAGTGCTGACCACAGAGCACAACCCGGAAGGCGCGGAGGCCTACTTCCGGCTGGAATCCACGCGGGCAGAGGAGATCATGCGGGCCCTCTCCTCCCGCGTGGAGCTGGGCTCGATCAACAGCATGCTTCGCATGTACGCGAAGGCACTCTCCGGTGAGCCCGTCTCCGTCATGTCGGCAGAGGACATCGCCGGGGCGAACATCGGCTGGGTGAACGAGTCCGCTGCGACGACGGAGGGCTCGTCGATCTACCTCCCGCCGTTCGTGTCGACCTTCGACGAGCAGGAGTCGAACTTCCAGGTCTACAAGGTCTACACCACACATCAGACCGCACGCCTGGAATTCGGATCGTTCCGGTATCGCTGGGGCCGGGACGGCGTCTTCACGGCGTCTTCCGGAGCCGGACGAGAGGCGGCGGCCCGGGAACGGCGGACGCACGCGCAGCAGAAGGAACGCGGCGAAGCGATCACCGCGATCCAGCGCTACTTCAACTGCTTCGACGAGCGCCCGCTGATCGCGGGTCTCTTCACCGTCGTGGAGGACACGCGGATCGACGCGACCGTCGCGCGGGAGTACGGCGGTATCCGCCGCTGGCTGCGCCGCCTCCAGGAATGGGAGGCGGACCACCGCCCCCAGGTGGAGGAGATGGGGCTCCGCACCGCCTTCGTCGAGAACCTGCTGCGCAGCTCGCTCGGCCGCCCGGAGACGATGCGCTGGCCGGTCGCCTTCCGTGAGTACCTGCAGGACGGCCTCGCGGCGCTCCGCGTGGTGGAGCAGCCCGGTGCCACCGTGCAGGACGCCGCGGAGGTCGCCGCCGCGCTGTACGACATCGCCATGGCGATCCCCAACATCATCGCCGCCCCCGGGGACGGCAAGTACGAGTGGGAGGGCCCCTCGCTCGACATGATCTCCATCGCGCCTGGCATGCCCTCCGGCGCCGACGGTCCTGAGATGCAGCCGAACGACCAGGAGATGCAGTTCCAGAACCCGCCCCAGCCGGAGTTCCGTGGGGACTTCAAGCCGGAGCTGGTGCAGTTGCTCGCCCGCCTGAAGAACCAGGTAGACGACCAGGACGGGCAGATGGCACCGCTCACCAAGGAGCAGCTCAAGGAGATGCTGGAGAACTCCACCGAGCTCTCCATCGCCGAGTGGGCGGAGGGCGACCTCGACGAGAGCCTCGGGCTATTCCTGGAGAACATGGAGTCCGCAGCGCAGCAGGCCCCCGGCGACAAGAAGCCCGACGACGACGCGAAGGGTGACTCGTCAGACCGCGGCTCTGGTGATGGTGCCGACGAGGGCGAGCTCCCGGTCGAGATCGACTGGTTCTACTACGACGAGTGGGACTTCCGGGCCGGCGACTACAAGCCGCGCTGGAACCGGGTGGGCGAGCGCTACTCCAAGGCAGAGGACTCTGAGTTCTACGAGGAGACGCTCCGCCGCTATCACGGCCTCGTCATGGAGACGCGCAAGCAGTTCGAGATGATGCGGCCGGAGGCGTTCAAGCGGATCAAGCGGCTGGAGGACGGCGAAGAGCTGGACCTGGACC
>JAQCJS010000188.1 GCA_027592975.1 Chloroflexota bacterium | reverse complement strand
CCGAACGCGCCGGTCAGCGCTTCCGCCACCGCGCGCTGCACCGGGCCGTGCGAGAAGTCCAGGTGCGGCGTGCCGATCGCCTTCGCGACCTCCGCCAGCAGGTAGGCCTCCTCGTTCAGCGCCAGCGGCGAACCGAGGATCGCGATCGCGTGCGCGCCGTGCGCGCGCTTCACACCCTCGACGCTCTCGATCGCGCGCTGCAGCGCCTCATCGAAGCCAGCGGGAAGCAGGCGCTCGCCGGCCCCGCGACTGGACGGGAGCGTTTCTGATCGCGAGGCGCGAACCAGGCTGCGCGTCAGGCGCTCGCGGTCAGAGACGGCGGTGTAGCCGAAGCGCCCGCGCACACAGATCTGGTCGCGGGAGGCCGGGTTCACGCGATCCGGCTTCACGATCACCGGGCGGTCGTCCGTGACGCCGTACGAGATCGTGCAGCCCACGGAGCAGGAGTTGCAGACGGAGTTCGTCCAGTCCGTGGCGAGGCCGATCCACTTGTTCGGCTTCTCCATCAGCGTCGCCGTGGGGCAGACATCGATGCATGCGCCGCAGAAGTCGCAGTCGGACTCGTGGATCTGGCCGCCGGTGCCGAAGGCGATCATTGTGGTGTGGCCCTTGCCGGACAGCGTGACCGCGCCGGTGTGGCGCAGGCTGTCGCAGGCGCGGACGCAGCGGGTGCAGATGATGCACATCTGCGGGTCGAACTCCAGGTACGGGTTGCCGCGGTCCGGCTCGGGGGGCGGCACCTCGTAGTACGAGCGGGTCTCGCCGATCCACGGCTCCTCGAACTCGCCCTGGTCGGTGATCTCGCACGCCGTCTGCAGCTCGCAGCGGTAGTTCTTGGAGCACGTCAGGCAGCGGTGCGTCACCACGTCGTCGCGCAGGCAGATGTCGCCCGGCATGCAGTGGACGCGGCGGTGGCAGGTGAGGCAGCGGTCGGGGTGGTTCGCGAGGATGATTGAGAGCACGGAGTTGCGCGTGCTCTTGATGTTCGGGGAGTCGGTGGTGACCTTCATCCCCTCCGCGACCTGTGCGACGCAGGCGAGCTGCATCGGCGTCGGGCGCGCGCCCTCGATCTCCACCAGGCAGGTGCGGCAGCCGGCGTACGGCTCCAGGCCATCGATGTAGCAGAGGTTGGTGATCGAGAGGCCCTGCTCCTTGATCACCTCGACCAGGCGCCGGCCGGGCTGGGCGTCGACGGTCTGACCGTTCAGCGTGATCTCGACCACGGGTACCCCACCCTCGTCATTCACAGCAGGGACCGCGGACATCGTGCCGCGGCCGATGTGTCGCGCTATCTCTCGTCGCGGTCCAGCTTGCCGGGCAGGCGCTGCGGGCCGAAGGGCTGCGTGACCCCCGCGACGGGGACGCGCGACCGCGCGGTCGGCATCGAGGTCGTCAGCGGAATCAGCTCCTGCATCTGGCCGTTCGGATAGCGTCCGCTCGTGCCGGTCAGGTACTTCTGGGCCTCCACGGTCAGCGTCTGCCGGTCGCGGTACATCGACTCGAATACGTACACGGCGTCGTCGTAGCGGCCACCGGCCTGGATCGCCTGGTAGGGGCACGCCTCCGTGCACAGTCCGCAGTACATGCAGATGCGGAAGTCGATCTCGTAGCGGTCGATGCGCAGCGTGCCGTCCTCGCGTGGGGAAGTCTGCACCAGGATGCAGCCGTCCGGGCAGGCCTGCGCACAGGTGGAGCAGCCGGTGCAGCGCTCCTCGAACCAGAGCAGGTTGGTGCGGGCGCGCACCGGCACCTCGCGTTGCTGCTCCGGGTAGTTCACCGTGATGGCGGGGCGGAACACATGGCGCAGCGTGGTCAGCATGCCGCGCGCGATGCCCATTCCGTAGGCCACGACGCCTCGATTCCCGCTGCACGAGGTGGGCTGGCTTGCCCGAGGGGAGAATAGCCGAGGTTCGCGCCACGGGGTACTTCCCCGGCTCGTCCCCGTCGATTGTGAATGCTAGCACAGGCCTTCCGAGAACCGCCGCTGCTCGCTGCGCAAATCCTCGCGCCCCGCTACTCCCGGATTCCGAACACCCGCCGCGCCTCCGGCACGAGGTCGGGGGTGTCGAGGTCGATCCAGACGGCCGGGTCGCGCTCGAACGGGATGCGCACCGGGGGGTGCCGCTGCAGCACGGCGCGCAGCCCGTAGGTGGCATCCGTCACCCTCGACAGTTCGGTGAGGAGCCGGCCAGAGACCACCACCGGGTGCCCGCCGTGGGTCTTGCCGTCGTCCGCCTCGTAGCCGGGCTGCACCGCGTCCAGGTCGTCCGCGCGACGTGCCTCGACCAGGCGGTCGATGATCGAGGGGCGCGTGGGCTGGTCCACGTTCTGGATGACGATGGCCTCTATCCCGTCGGCGTTCGCCGGCATGGCGCCTCCGGCACCGGGCGGCGTCTCCCGTCCCGGCCGCATCAGCGCCAGCGCCCCTGCGGCCAGCGAGGTGGCACGTCCCTGCGGCCAGCGCGGGTTGAAGACGATGTGCTGCTCCGCGGTGCCCAGCACGCGCCGCACGTGCTCCGTCTTCGCGCCGCACACGACCACGATGTCGTCCACGCAGGACGCCATCAGCTGCGCGTACTCCCACTCGATCAGCGTGCAGTCGCCCCACGGGAGCAGCGGCTTGGGCGAGCCCATCCGTCGCGAGGCACCGGCGGCCAGGAGGATCGCGGCGACGGTCATGGGAGTGTCCGTCCTCGGCGTTAGCCGTGCGTGCTGCGCCACTCCGCGATCGCGTTGCGGACGGCGGCGGCGGCGAGCACCGAGCAGTGCACTTTCGACTTCGGCAGGCCGCCCACGGCGTCCGCGAAGTCCTCGCGTGTCAGCGTCAGCGCCTCGTCCAGGCTGCGCCCGCGCACCATCGTCGTCGCCATGGAGGACGTGGCGATGGTGGCAGGGCACCCCGATGCGAGGAACGAGGCCGCAGCGATGCGGTCGCCATTGCAGTCCCGGTCGATGCGCAGGAACAGCCGGAGCGAGTCGCCGCATACCGGGTTGGTCACGAACGCCTGGGCGTCCGCGTCCTCCAGCGGCCCCGCGTTGCGCGGGTTGTTGAAGTGGTCGATCACCGTCTCGGTGTAGTGCTCGGAGGAAAGCGTCTCAGCCATGCCGCCATTGTCTCACGGGGCGCGAGGCTACTCCGGCCGGCCCCCGTACACCTCAGCGACGATCCGCAGGCAGGCGAGGTCGTCGAGGCTGGCGTGGCGGGCCAGCGCGAGGACGCGGATGCGGCCGAGGCCCGTGGGGTCGGTGAGCGTCTCGGCTGCGCGGCGGTCCGCCATCCAGCGCCGGGCGTCCTCATGCGCACGGGACTCCGCCGCGCGGAGCGCGTCCGGGAGGCCCAGAACGGTGAGCGCCTCCGCCTGCGACGTGGGCGGCGCGGCGTGCCAGCCGTCACGGGCGTCGATCGCGGCGGCGGCGAGCGAGGTCAGGTCGACGTGGTACGTGAGGTCGGTGCGCCCCGGCTCGGACAGCGGATCGGGGACGGGGGAGTGCGCGCGGAACGCCATCAGCGTGCCCTCCCGCCGCCACGAGGCGTACAGGTCGCGCGCCTCGTAACCGTAGTCGATCGTGAGCAGGTACCCCCGCTCCACCTTCGCGGCGACGCGGCGCATGGCGTCGAGGCTGGCGAGGCCCACCTCGGCGCGGGCGCCATCGCCGGGCAGCAGGCCGAGGCGTGTGAAGTGCGCCGCGATCGCGGGGGTTCTCACCGGCCCCTCGGCCAGTGTCAGCGCCTCGGGCGCGTCGGGCACTCCGGGGTCGCGCGCGACGTACCACTCGCTCCACGCGACGGGCGCGTTGCCGCGCCGGGTGACGAGGT
>JAQCJS010000187.1 GCA_027592975.1 Chloroflexota bacterium | reverse complement strand
CCCCCGTCGTGCAGCCGGTACGGGGGACCCTCGTCGGGGCCGGGAGGCCGTGCTCGATTCTACCGATCCGGCCGCTGTTCCTCGATCGCGGTTCTGTTACCCTCGGGCGTCCGCGTCCGAGCCGCCTCGGCGATCACGACGATGGGAGTCACGAAATGGCGAACGAACCCACCGGCACGACCACCCCGAACGGCGTGCCGCAGGACCATGCGCCCATGCTGCGCGCGCGTGCGCTCGCACGGCTGCGCACGGCCAACAACTACTGGATCGCCACCACGAGGCCGGACGGCCGCCCGCACAGCGCGCCCGTGTGGGGCGTCTGGCTGGAGGACGGCCTCTGGTTCGGGACGATGGGGCAGAAGACCAGGAACCTCGCGGCCACGCCGTACGCCGTCGTGCATCTCGACAGCGCGGACGACGTGATCATGGTGCAGGGGGCGGTCGAACTCGTGCGCGACCGCGGGCTGCTTCAGCGCGCCGCGGACGCGTTCCGTGCGAAGTACGTGGACGGCGAGACCGGCGAGCCGTTCGACGTGTTCCCGGTGCTGGGCGAGGAACCCGCGCTGTACCACGTCACGCCCGAGGCCGGCTGGGCGTGGCTCGAAGGCGCTTATCCCTCGCACAACACGCGCTGGACGTTCTAGCGGACATCGCGCTTTCTCCTCGGCCTACACTGGGGAAGCTGGATCGAGGAGGCCGCGATGGGCACGTTCTCGCGCTGGTTCCGCATCTGGGCCGTCCTGAAGATCATCGGCGTCCCGCTGTACCTCCTCGTCATCCGCCCGTGGGGACAGCGCTGGGGCGCGACGGACGAGGAGATCGACCGGGCGATGCCTGGCGACGACGTGGTCTCCACGCCGAACTACGAGTCCACGAAGGCGGTCACGGTCGACGGGCCGCCGGAGGCGATCTGGCCGTGGTTGGTGCAACTGGGCAAGGGGCGCGGCGGCCTTTACAGCATCGACTGGCTGGACCGGCTCTTCGGGTTCCTCGACGCACCAAGTGCGCAGGAGATCCTGCCGCAGTTCCAGGAACTGCACGCCGGTGACGTGGTGCCCATGTCGCCTGTGGACTGGCCCGTGCGCTTCGTCGACCCCGGGCGTGCGCTCGTCCTCGGCGATGCGATCGGCGAGGGCGGCTGGTCGTGGGCGTTCGGTCTGTACCCCACGGCGGACGGGCGCACGCGCCTTGTCTCCCGCAACCGTGCGAGGACGCCGGGTGGCACGGCGTGGTGGTTCGCGATGCTGGCGATCGACGCCGCCGCACTGGTCATGACACGGCAGATGCTGCTCAACCTGCGCGAACGCGCCGAGCGCCTCCCCCGGCCGTAGCGCGTCGTGCTGCGGATGCGTTACTCCGCCAGCGCCGTGGAGGTGACGCGCCTCTGCGCCATCGCCCGCACGTGGTCGTCCGCGTAGCCTAGTCCTCGCAGCACCTCGTCCGTGTCCGCGCCGAAGCGAGGCGCGGCGCGCACGCTGGTGATTGGGCGGCGCGCCATGCGCCACGTCGGGCGGGTGGTGCGCACGCGGCCCGCCTCCGGGTGGTCGTACCAGATCAGCGCTTCGCGAGCGGCGAGGTGCGCGTCCGAGGTGAGCATGAGCGGCGACAGGATCGGCGCGGCCGCGATGCCGGCGGCCTGCAGCCGAGCCGCGCTCTCCTCCGGATCGCGGGCCGTGCTCCACTCCGTGATCACCGCGTCGATCGCGTCGTGCGCGGCCATGCGGCCTTCGCGCGTCGCGTAGCCGGGGGCGTCGAGGCGTGGGTCGCCGATCACCCCGCGGAACGCCCGCCACACCTCGTCGCTGTCCACCGTGAGCGTGAGCCAGCGATCCTGCACGGAGCCGATCGGGTTGCCGTTGATATCCATGATCGGGCGCGGCTCGCCGTCGGCGGCGGGGTATGCGTTCGATGGTGCGAAGTGCGGGTGGCGATCGCCGATGCGCATGGGCAGCGGGCAGCCGAGGATTTCGCCGATCACGTACTCGGAGATCAGGCCCGCGATGCCGTCTCGCTGAGCCACCATCACGTACGCGGGCTCGCCGGTGCGCGCCCGGCGCAGCAGCGCGAGCGCGACGCCCGCAGCGGCGGTGGTGCCGGCGATCGGGTCGCCGTACGAGATCGCGCTGCGGTGCGGCGCGCGGCCCTCGTACCCCTGCAGCGCCGCCAGGCCGCCCATCTGCTCGATCGTGGGGCCGAAGCCGATGCGCGGCGCGTCCGTGCCCACGTGGCCGAAGCCGGGCATGGAGACGTAGATGATGCGCGGGTTGAGGCGCTTCAGATCCTCGTATCCCAGCCCCTGGCGCTCCGCGACCCCGCTGCTCCAGTTCTCGATGAACACGTCAGCGGTCGCGATCAGCCGGCGCAGCGCCTCGAAGCCCTCCGGCTGCTTCAGGTCGAGGCTCACGCCGAGCTTGTTGCGGGCGTACTCGTTGAAGTAGGGGATCTGGTTGATCTCCGGCACGGTGCGCGCGCCGGACATGGTGCGGATCGGGTCGGGGTAGGTCGGTCCCTCCACCTTGATCACCTCGGCACCCATGTCCGCGAGGAGGCGCGTGGCGTACGGGCCGGCCCAGACTTGCGAGACGTCCACCACGCGCAGCCCCGCAAACGGCAGCGCGGGTGCCTCGGCGCGCGGGGGAGTCGAGGCGGCAGCAGGGACAGCAGGGGCAGCAGGGAGCGGTGCTTCGCGCAACACCTCGTCCGTGTGTTCGCCCAGCAGCGGCGCGCGGCGGTTTTCGCCTCGATACGACCCGGGCGCGATGCCGTCGAACTGGATCGGGCCGGAGGGCAGCGGGTGCCGCCCGAGCCTCGGGTGGTCGACGTGCTTCCAGAACCCGATCTCCGCGAGGTGCGGCCACTCGTACAGCTCGCGCGGCGTGAGGATGCGCGAGAACGGCGCGCGGACCTCGGATCCGATGCGGAAGATCTCCTCGGCCGTGCGCTCCATCGTCCACGCTGGGATCAGCACGCTCAGCAGCTCGTTCGCCGTGGGCGACCACCCGGAGGCGAACGCGGGGTCGTCCTTCAACTCCGGGTGCCCGATCGCCTCGTACACCGAACCCGACTGACGAGGCATCGCCGCGACGCCGATGTAGCCGTCCGCGCAGGGCTGGATGCCCCATTGCGCGTACATGTTGTTGCCCGTGAGCCGCGCGCTGTCGCCGCCGCGTGCGAGGGCGTTCGCCATCTGCCCCTCGATACCCGCGACGTGCAGCTCCTGGATCGAGACGTCGAGGCGGTCGCCGAGGCCCGTGCTGCGCGCCGCGTAGAGCGCGGTGAGCGAGGAGGCGAATCCGTGCAGCCCGGCGAACATGAACGCCTGCTGCCCTGCCGTCTTCAGCGGCGGCATGTCCGGGTCGCCGCAGGCCGCCATCTGCCCGCCGGTCGCGAACGCCGTGAGCGCGGAGGCGCGCCAGTCCGCGCGCGGGCCGTCCTGCCCGTACGGCGAGATCTGCACGACCACGAGCGCCGGGTGTGCCTCGCTGATCGCGGCGAGGTCGAGGCCGTGCGCGGTGAGGCGACCCGGCGCGCCGGAGTCGATGACGATCTCCGCGTGCTCCGCCAGCGCGCGCGCCCGTGCGACGCCCTCCGGCGTGGCGAGGTCGAGGACGGCGCTGCGCTTGCCGGCGCCGAGGTAGGCGAAGTGGACGCTGTCGTCTGGCGTAGGGGTGGCCGTGGGCCATGGGGGGAGGTGGCGCACCGGGTGGCCCTCGGGCGGCTCGACTACCACGACGTCTGCGCCGTAGAGCGCGAGCAGGCGGCCGGTGAAGGCGCCCGCGACATCCGTGCTGAACTCCACCACGCGGGTGCCCTGCAGCATCCG
>JAQCJS010000186.1 GCA_027592975.1 Chloroflexota bacterium | reverse complement strand
CCACCCCCGCGGCCAGCCGAGTTGCCTCGACTGGCCGCGTTCCACGTCCCGTCCCCCTCGTCCGCCCCCGGCTGACGGCACGCGTTTGGCAAGGCCACGGCGCACGCGATATGTTTGATGCACGCGTTCCCACCGACGCTGCTGGAACTGATACCGAGGATGCTCGTGGCCATGCTGGGCGCCCGAATCGTCACCCTGCGAACGCTCCGCCGCTCCGCGCTGGCGTCAGTGCTGCTCACACTCATGATCTTCGGTGCCGCGTGCAGTGGGCAGCCGGACGTAGTGATCCGCCCGGCTGCGACGGCTGGCACGGAGACCCCGTCCGCGACCGCAACCGCCTCCGCCACCGGCCCCGCCCCGATCGAGACGGGCACGCCGTTCCCCACGGGACAGCCCGGCCAGGTGATCACCACCGTGAAGGACATGGTCACCAAGTTCGGCTACCCGCCGGGGACCAACTTCGCCACCCTGCGCATCCCGACGCTGGGCGTGGACGCGCGCGTGGGCGCCAGGACGGTCGGCCGTGACGCAGTGATGCCTGCGCCGGGAGGCCCCGCGGACGTGGTCTGGTACGACCTGGGCCTGTGGGACGGAATGGGCGGCAGCCCCGGCGGCGGCCAGAACGCTGTGTTCTCCGGACATGCCGACTACGCCGACCCCGTCCCCTACGCGAATGTCGCCTACCGTGGCCAGGCCGTGTTCTCGCAGCTCCACCTGCTGTCGCAGGGCGATATCATTGAACTGGACTACCGTGGGCAGACGCTCCGCTACAAGGTGGAGTGGCGACGCCAGTTGAACGCCGGCGGCAACACAGACTGGGCCAGCATCTGGTCATCCAACACCGGGTCAGACGCCATCACGCTCTACACCTGCGGCGGGACGTTCAACTTCCAGACCCGGGAGTACGAGGATCGCGTGATCGTGCGCGCCGTCCGCATCTAGCGATCTCCCGCCCGGCCGCGCACGCCACGCACGTCGCCCTGGGCACGCGCCGTCGCCCCCCGGCGCTCCAAGGAGCGCCGCGTTGAGGTGGGCGACGGGACGGCGTGATGGCGGAGAGGGTGGGATTCGAACCCACGGACGGGCTTACGCCCGTCACACGCTTTCCAGGCGAGCCTGTTCAACCACTCCAGCACCTCTCCGCGAGGTGGGCGGCCCTGCCCAGTGACCCGCTACCTTCCACCGCTCAGGGTGTCCGGGTCCGGGCGGCGTCCGCCAGTCATTCGGTCTGCGGCCGGCCCGAGCCACCGGGTGGAGGCTCGTGGCGGAGAGGGCGGGATTCGAACCCGCGAAACTTGCGTTTACTCGTTTTCGAGACGAGCGCCTTCAACCACTCGGCCACCTCTCCGTCGGCCAGTTTACCCGGCGGAGGCTTCTCGGGACAGTCGAGGTGACCCCGGGGGAGAGGAGCGCGGCCGTTGACGCCCCGTGCGCTACCGCTGCGCGCGGCGCCGGTACTCCTGCATGAGTTCCTGCTCGGCCGCGTCGCGCTCGGTGCGGCCCTCGCGCATCCCCTCCGCGACCAGGTCACGGACGGCCACCAGCCGGGCGCGGAGGCAGGTCGCCGGGCCCTGCACCGGGCCCGGGAGGCGCTCGATGAGGGCGGGGTCGGCGATCAGGCGGCGCGCGGCGGCGTAGGCACCCGCGGCGGCGGAAGTGGTGAGCAGGAACGTGATGAGGCGCATGAAACGGCCTTCCGGCGGCAGCGGCCTATGGCTGGCGGTTGCGGCCCACGCGGTTGCGCAGGCCGGCCACGGTCGCGATGCCCCGGCGGAACCCGCGGGCGATCGAGACGACGCGGATGATCGGGTGCACCGCCGTGTCCACCACGAACTCCGTGCTGCCACGGACGTTCTGCGCCGTCTTCTGGATCTCCACCAGCGTGGGGCGGATCGGATCCTTGATCAGCTCCTGCACGGACGCGGAGAGCGCGCGGATGGCGAACCACAGTCCGAAGGCGGCAATGCAGAGTCCGAGCATGAGCACGATGCCCATGATCCCGTACACGATCACTACGATGTCCCGCAGATTCTCGAGGCTCATGAGCCTGGCCCCTTTACCGCCGCACCCTCGCGATCGCGAGAGACGGGCCGCACGACCATCCTAGCCGTCGGCGTGTGCCTCGTACAACGCTGCGAGTCGCCCGAAGTCAGGCGGGATCCGGCGCACGGCGCTCGATCGTCCCGCCGCCCACGACCTCCGTGCCACGGTAGAGCACCAGCGCCTGTCCGGGGGCCGCGGCGCGCACGGGACGAGCGAACTCCACGATGAAGCGCCGTCCGGCCGCGTCACCCTCCGGCCCGTCCTGGTACCCGGTCACCCTCGCCTCCGCGATGTCGGCGTGGTAGCGCACTCGTGCGGTCAGCCGCTCGCCGACGGCCGGCGCACCCGCGACCCAGCGGGGGGCCGAAGCCTCCACGACGCGCGAGGAAAGCGCCTCCTCGTCACCGACGACGATGACGTTGCGCTGCGGGTCGATCGCGGTGACGAAGCGCCGATCCGGGCCGGGTACCCCCAGGCCCTTCCGCTGCCCCACCGTGAACCGCTCGATTCCGGCGTGCGCGCCCACGGGCGTGCCGTCGGTGAGTTCGATGATCCCAGGGGCGCCCTGCACGCCGCGGGAGGCGACCAACGCGCGGTAGTCGCCGCCGGGCACGAAGCAGATGTCCACGCTGTCCGGCTTGTCCGCCAGCGGCAGGTTCAGCGAACGCGCGAGATCGCGCGTCTGCGTCTTCGTCATGCGCCCCAGCGGGAACAGGGTGCGTGCGAGCGCGTCCTGACCCAGCGTGTAGAGGACGTACGACTGGTCCTTGTCGTCATCGACCGCGCGGTGCAGCCGGTACATGCCATCGGCCTCCTCGATGCGCGCGTAGTGGCCGGTGGCGAGGCGGTCGACGCCCATGGCGATCGCACGGTCGAGGAGCGTGGAGAACTTCACCTTCTCGTTGCAGGCGAGGCAGGGGTTGGGCGTGCGGCCGTTGGCGTACGCGTCCACGAACGCGCTGATCACATCGCGGTCGAACTCGCGCTCCAGGTTCAGCACGTAGTGCGGGATGCCGATGCGCTGCGCCGCCGCGCGCGCGTCACCCACGTCCTCGATGCCGCAGCAGGTGCGCCCGGAGCGCAGCGCGCCGTCGTCCGCCTCCGTGTAGAGGCGCATGGTGACGCCGATGACGTCGTAGCCCTGCTGGTGCAGCAGGGCCGCGGCCACGGCGGAGTCGACCCCGCCGGACATGGCGACCAGGACACGCTCGGCCATCGGACTCCTCGTGGTCTATGTCCACCAAGTGTAACGCGAGGCACGCGGCTGGCCTCCCCGGCGAGCGGGTATACTCAGGGACAGCGCTCATGGCGCGCCTGAGACCCCACATCATCGGAGGCCCCGCTGGAAGCTGCCGCGAAATCGCTCGGACTCGCCCACGAACTCGTCGATGTCCTCGTCGACCGGCAGGCTGCGGATGTGGTGCTGCTGGATCTCACGCAGTTGAGCGCCTTCGCGGACTTCTTCGTGATCGCCACGGTGGACAACGTCCGCCAGGCCCGCGCGATCGTGGACATCCTCATCGACAAGGTGAAGGAGCACGGCGGCAAGTTGCACTTCGAGGGCGACCCGGAGAGCGGCTGGGTGCTGGTGGACGCCGGACAGGGCGTCTTCATCCACCTGTTCTCACTGGAAGCGCGTGCCTACTACAACCTCGAAGGCCTGTGGGGCAAAGCCCAGGAAGTCGTGCGCATCCAGTAGCACGCGACCGAGGCAAGGCTGCCGCCCTGCCCTCGCCCCTCCCCGCCTCCATCGACCGTCCGAGGCCCCCGCGGGCCGCCC
>JAQCJS010000185.1 GCA_027592975.1 Chloroflexota bacterium | reverse complement strand
CAGGCCCGGGCGAGAGCCCGGGCCTGTTGCTAGTATCCATCCGCCGGAAGGAGCCTTGAATGTCACCAGAGCTACGCGAGCAGCAACTCGAAGACATCCTTGCGGCGCATCCGGATGACTTCTTTCCGGATCGCGGATTTCGATTGATCGGCCGTCAGCAGTCGTTCGCGGGCGTTGGCCGGTTCGATCTCCTCTTCGAGGATCTCGCAAGTCGCAAATGGCTGATCGAGTTGAAGGCCGTTTCCCTCAAGATCACTGACACCGATCAAGTGATGCGCTATCACGAGGAGCTACAGAGTCGTGCGCGCGGGGAAGCATTGATCCCATGTTTCATCGCTCCTCATGTGCCGCCTCACGTTCGGACGTATCTGGACGGCAAGGGCATCGAGTACCGTGAGATCACCCTCGCCGAGTTCGGGCGCGTAGCAACGGCTCATCAGATGTCGTGGAGTTCCCAGATACCATCCCCTGATTCCAGGCCGGCGCCTGATAGCGGGCCCCTGAAGGATGGCGAGCCCTATGACAGCGGAACCGACATCTCTCGCTGGGACTATGAACGGTACCGCCGGATGTTCGAAAACCTGGGGTTCCAGACATTCAAGCGCTCGACTCTCCTGAAGCACCCGCAACTCCAGATCAGCCTGTATTTCGACACTGGCCCACAGTACGGAGTTTTCTTCACTGGCTACCGCAGGGATTCCCTTCGGTTCAAGCCTGCTCTTTGGCGCGTTCTCAAGCCGCTGGACAAGAAGCGCTCCGACCCTCGATATCGTCTCGTTGCCCCAGTGGCAGGATCGGAAGAGAACGCCTTTCGGGACCTCATGACCTCGGTCTAGGGACTCCTCGGAGATTCCCCGAGGTGCCCTCGACGTCCGGGCCGGTACAATAGATTGCCTATGACTACTGAGACCGACCTCTATGGCGTCCTCGGCGTGGCGCGGAATGCGTCCGGTGACGAGATCAAGCGTGCGTTCCGCAAGCTTGCCATGGAGTACCACCCCGACCGCAACAAGGAACCTGAGGCGGAGACCCGCTTCAAGCAGGTGAACGCCGCGTACGAGGTGCTGTCCGACACGGACAAGCGCGCGAAGTACGACCGCTTCGGCATGTCCGGCGTGAACGGCGGCGCGCAGGGGTTCTCCGGGCACGAGGGCTTCGGCGGGTTCGGCGACATCTTCGACGCCTTCTTCCGCGGCACGGCGCAGCGCCGCGCGGGGCCGCAGTCCGGCTCCGACCTGCGCGCGACCCTGGAGCTCACGCTCGAGGAGGCCGTGTTCGGCGTGGAGAAGGAGATCGTCTACCAGCGCACGGAGCGGTGTAACGACTGCAAGTCGACCGGTCAGGCGGACGGTGGGCCTCGCGACACCTGCCCGGAGTGCAACGGCGCGGGGGAGCTGCGGCGCGTGCAGCAGTCGCTCTTCGGCCAGTTCGTGAACGTCACCGCCTGCGGGCGTTGCCGAGGCGAGGGCCAGATCGTCACCAACCCCTGCCCCACCTGCCGCGGTGCCGGCGCGAAGCGTGCGCGCGTGAAGCGCAGCGTCCGCATCCCCGGCGGCGTGGACGAGGGCTCGCAGATCCGCATCGCCGGCGAGGGCGACGCCGGTCAGCACGGCGGCCCCAGCGGCAACCTGTACGTGGAGCTCGCGGTCGCCGATCACGCGGTGTTCAAGCGCCTCGACCAGAACCTCGTGTACGACCTCCCGCTGAACGTCGCGCAGGCGTCGCTCGGCATGGAGGTGCAGGTTCCCACGCTGGAGGGCGACACGGAGGAGCTGAAGCTGCGCGGCGGCATCCAGCCCGGCGAGGTGCACGTGATCAAGGGGCGAGGCGTCCCGCACCTGCGCGGCGGCGGGCGTGGCGATCTTCTCGTGCGGACCTTCGTCGTGGTGCCGGACAAGCTCTCGGCGCAGCAGAAGGAACTCATGCGCCAGCTCGCGGAGTCGCTCGGCACGCCCGAGGTGCCGGACGACGACTCCTCCTTCTTCGGCCGCATCCGCGGCGCCTTTTCGTAGCGCTCGCCCATGCCTCTGGCTGACCAACGCTGGGTGGAGGTCGTGGTGCGCGTCGCGCCGGACGACGTGGACCAGGTTTCCGATGCGCTGCTGCAGGCGGGTGCCGAGGGCGTCTCGATCGAGCCCGCGATCCGCGTCGATGACGACGCCGACTTCCACTACGAGGAACTCGACGAGCCCTCACTGGTGCGCGCCACGTTCCCCTCGCTCGCGCCGCTCGCGCCGCGCCGCGCGCTGCGCCGGAGCCTCGATGCGCTCACGCTGAGCGCGCCGCTCCCGCGCCTCCGCATCCGCGAGGTGGGCGCGCATGTGTGGTCGGAGGAGTGGAAGCGCTTCTACCACGTCCAGCACATCGGCCCGCGCCTCGTCGTGCGCCCCTCGTGGGAGCCGTACGAGCCCGCGCCCGGCGAGGTCGTCGTGGAGCTCGACCCCGGCACCGCCTTCGGCACCGGCCAGCACGAGACCACGCGCCTGTGCCTCGTCGCGCTGGAGGCGGAGCAGCACGGTGCCGTGGCGGTGCTGGACGTCGGCACCGGCTCCGGCATCCTGGCGATCGCGAGCGCGCTGCTGGGCGCGCGCGACGTGCGCGCGATCGACAACGACCCGGACACGATCGCCATCGCCGAGCAGAACGCGCGCATGAACGGCGTCGCGGAGCGCATCGTCTTCGCGGCGGGATCGCTCCCCGGAGCGCCCGAGCATGGCGCGCCGATGATCGGCACGCCGGTTCTCGGCTGGCCGTGGCCGGATCGCGCGCCGGAGGCGTGCTGCGACGTGCTGGTCGCGAACATCTCCTCCACGGTGAACATCGCGCTGCTCCCCGCCTTCGCGCGGGCCATCCGCCCGGGCGGCACCGTGATCCTCAGCGGCTTCATCGCCCGCGACGCCAACGAGGTGCGCGAGGCCGCCCGCGCCGTGGGCCTGGAGCCCCTGCGCGTGGACGGCGAGGAGGAATGGCGCTGCCTGGTCGCGCGCGCGCCTCGGGGCTAGCGCGTCAGCGCGGGAAGCCGCGTGTGACCCAGGATTCCGGATCCACGTTCACGCCGAAGATCGTCAGCTCCCAGTGCAGATGGGGGCCGGTGGAGAAGCCGGTGGATCCGAGGTGACCGATGAGCGCGCCCGCCTCGACCGGCTGGCCGGCGGTGACCGTGGTGTCCAGCAGGTGGTGGTACCCCGTCTTCACCCCCGCGCCGTGGTCGATGATCACGGTGTTGCCGCGGATCGGCATCGCGCCCACCCAGGAGACGCGGCCGGGGGCCGCCGCGGTGACCGGGGTGCCCTCGTCCGCGGCCAGGTCATGGCCGGAGTGGAAGTCGCCGATCGGGCCACCGTTGATCGAGCGTCCCGATCCGAACAGCGTGGTCACTTCGAACGCGAGCACCGGGTGGCGGAAGGCGGTGCGCCAGAGCGGCGCCGGCTCATGCGTGGCGAACTGCTCCGCGCGTAGGCGCGTCTCCGTCGCCGCCGCTTCCGGCGTGAGGATCGAGGCGGTCTCCTCCGTCACCACCAGGTAGTCGGTCGGCCGGTTCGGTTCGACCACGGTGACCTCGCCAGTCGCCTGCCCCAGCGTCCGGCCCTGCTCGTCCTGCCCGGTCACGGTCACGGCGGCCGGCCCGAGCTCGGTGTACAGGCCGATCCCCACGACCGCCCACGCACCGGAGGGTGAGGGGATCAGCGGGATCGCGCGCGTGCCCGCGTGCAGCGTCCCGCCGGCGACGCCCACGGCGCGCACCAGCAGCGTCTCCCCGCGTCCGATGAACGGCGGGTCGACCAGCACCTCGAACTCCGGGGCGGGGGCGGTGGCGGCGGGAGTCGCCGTGGACGGCCGCGCGA
>JAQCJS010000184.1 GCA_027592975.1 Chloroflexota bacterium | reverse complement strand
TCGCACCGCGCCGGTCGCGCGGTCGCGGCCTTCGAACGTGCCCTCGGTCACGGCCGCCTGCCACTCCACGCCCATGTCTAGCAGGTTGACGAAGAAGTCGTTCGTCAGCGCGCCGGACCGGCTCGTGAACACGCCCAGCTCGGACTGCCCGGCGTTCGCGCCCAGAACGCGCATGCCGCCCAGCAGCACCGTCAGCTCCGGAGCCGTCAGCGTCAGCAGTCGGGCGCGCTCCAGCAGCAGTTCCTCGGCCGGCCGGGCCTGCCCGCCGCCCGCGTAGTTGCGGAAGCCGTCCGCCTTCGGCTCGAGCACGTCGAACGACTCGGCGTCGGTCTGCTCTTCCGACGCGTCCGTGCGGCCGGGCGCGAACGGGACCTCGATGTCCGTGCCGGCCGCCTTCGCCGCCTGCTCCACCGCGGCGCACCCGCCCAGCACGATGAGGTCCGCGAGCGAGATCCGCTTCCCCCCGGTCTGCGCGGTGTTGAACTCCTGCTGGATCCCTTCCAGGGTCTTCAGGATGCTCGCCAGCGACGGCGGGCTGTTCACGGCCCAGTCCTTCTGCGGAGCCAGCCGGATGCGTGCGCCGTTCGCGCCGCCTCGCTTGTCCGTTCCGCGGAACGTGGACGCGGAGGCCCACGCCGTGGAGACGAGCTGTGCCGGCGACAGACCGGAGGCAAGGAGCTTCGCCTTCAGCGCGGCGATGTCCTGCGCGTCGACCGACTCGTGCGTGACGGGCGGAACCGGATCCTGCCACACCTGCGGCTCCGCGGGCACCAGTGCGCCCAGTCCGCGCGCGTAGGGGCCCATGTCGCGATGCGTGAGCTTGAACCACGCGCGCGCGAAGGCGTTCTCGAACTCCTGTGCGTTCTCCAGGAAGCGTCGCGAGATCTTCTCGTACGCCGGATCCATGCGCAGTGCGAGATCCGTGGTCAGCATGACGGGCGCGTGGCGCTTGCCGGGGTCGTGCGCGTCCGGCACGGTGTCGTACGCGGCCGGGTCGGTGGGCACCCACTGCCACGCGCCGGCCGGGCTCTTCGCCAGGTCCCAGTCGTAGCGGAACAGCGTCTCGAAGAAGCTGTTGTCCCAGGTGGTGGGTGTGGGCGTCCACGCGCCCTCCAGGCCGCTCGTGATCGTGTCGCCGCCCTTGCCGGAGCCGTAGCTGCTCTTCCAGCCCAGGCCCTGCTCGGTGATGTCCGCGCCCTCCGGCTCACGCCCCACGTGGGTCGCGCTGCCGGCGCCGTGGGTCTTGCCGAAGGAGTGGCCGCCGGCGATCAGCGCCACGGTCTCCTCGTCATTCATCGCCATGCGGCGGAAGGTCTCGCGGATGTCGCGGGCGGCCGCCAGGGCGCTCGGCTGGCCGTTCGGGCCCTCCGGGTTCACGTAGATCAGGCCCATCTGGACGGCGGCCAGCGGGTTCTGGAGATCGCGCTCCCCGCTGTAGCGCTCGTCGCCCAGCCAGGTGCGCTCGGAGCCCCAGTAGATGTCCGCCTCGGGCTCCCAGACATCCTCGCGACCGCCGGCGAAGCCGAACGTCTTGAAGCCCATCGACTCCAGCGCGCAGTTGCCGGTGAAGACCATCAGGTCGGCCCAGGAGATCGCGCGGCCGTACTTCTTCTTCACCGGCCACAGCAGCCGCCGAGCCTTATCGAGGTTGGCGTTGTCCGGCCAGCTGTTCAGGGGCGCGAACCGCAGCGTCCCCGCGCCTGCGCCGCCGCGTCCGTCGTGGATGCGGTAGGTGCCGGCGCTGTGCCACGCCATGCGGATGAAGAGCGGCCCGTAGTGGCCGTAGTCCGCCGGCCACCAGTCCTGGGAGGTCGTCATCACCTCGAACACGTCGCGCCGCAGGGCTGCGAGGTCGAGCGTCTTGAACTCCTCGGCGTAGTTGAACTCCTCGCCCATGGGGTCGGCGGCGGGTGAGTTCTGGTGGAGGGCGCTCAGGTTCAACTGGTTGGGCCACCAGTCCCGATTCGACGGCCCCCCGGCCGGCCTGTCCTGCTGCATGGCGTGCTCCTTCGCGGTTCGGTCTGTTGGTGGTGCTGTGTCCCGCGCGTCATCCCCGATGCCAAGGGCCTGGACGGGGTGCGATGGGACGGGCTCAGTGTGACGGATTCCAGGCGTGCACACCCCGACACCGCCGGCATTGTGCGAGCGTAGCACCGGGATTAGACCCAATACAACTCTGTAACAATTACCGAACTAGCGGCAGTGGAAGCAGAGTCCGCTGAGGGTGATCGAGACCGAGGACGCCTCGAACCGCCCGCTGGAGGACGCGCGCGCGATGACCTCGCGGATCGAGTCGTCCCCGATCAGCACGTCCAAGATGCTTCCGCATGACCGGCACACCAGGTTCGCGTGTGGCTCCACGACCGGACCGAACCGCGCCCCCTCGGGAAGGTCGAGCTTCTCGATCAGACCGGCGTCGGCGAGGGCGGCGAGGTTGTTGTAGACGGTTGCGCGGCTCAGCGTGGGGAGGCCCTCGCGCAGCGCGCGGTGGAGCTCCTCCGCCGTCAGGTGCTGCTCGCCCATCCCCGCGATGAACCCGTACACCGCGACGCGCTGCGCCGACGCGGCAAGGCCCCGCTCGCCCAGTCGGGCCACGATGTCAGCGGCGGCAGGCGCGTCACTCATCCACGTAGTCTGGACTGCTCACCGCGGGCCGGGCAAGCGCGCATCGTTCCGGGCGCGGGGATCGCGCGTCAATCCGAACGGTGGGCGGCCCGGGGGACGTCGTCCGTGGCGTCAACGAGGCGCGCCGCGTCCGCGTGCTCGTCTGCGGGACGGCGACCGAGGATCAAGCGCGCCCAACGAGAGCCCGGCGTGCCCGCACTGGCGGCCTCGACCCAGCCGGCAGCGCCGATCGCCAGGCCGACGACTACCTGTTGTCCCGCACCGTAGGCGTGACGCGAGATCTCGATCGCATCGCCGTAGTAGGCCGCCACCGCGCTTACGCTACCGCTGATCACCAGGCACCACGCCACGCTGATCGCGCCGGAGCGCCTCACGTGACGGGATGCGAAGGGTGCGGCGACCAGCAAAGCGAGGATCAGTGCCGCGTTCGTGGTGACCGGCACTCGCTCCCGTGCCCAGCCGGCGGGCATGTAGAAGTCCAAGTCGCGGGGAGCCAAGAGGCCCCCTGCGTCGCGGACGATCTCGTCGACTCGGTGCAGCGGGCGGATCGCCAGCCACCTGAGGTAGGTGAACGTCCCGTCTCGCCCCACCCATGCGCGCAGGGGGGCGAACGCCGGATCGGCCAGCGCCCGCCGATCCCACGCCCAGGGCGCGGCACCGGGAGGGGCCTGCAGTGCGATGATCGGTGGACTTAGCGGCATCCCGCGCGCTGCGAACCACGCCCGAGCCTCGGCGTCCGGCAGGATGCGGATGAACAGGTTGTTAAACACGGGGATCCGCGCGCGAGGCGTGGCGGACGCGTCCCATCCCCGCGTGAGCGTCAGTCCCGTCGGCTGACGGGGTACGACCTGCGCAGTCCACAGCGCGCCGGCCGTCACGAGCAGCGCCGCGGACGTAGCTACGACGGCGCGGCGGTCGATTCCTGCGCGGAACGCCCAGGTTGCGGTGGCGACCGGCACGGCCACCAGCACCGTGATCGCGTTAGTGTCTCGCGCCAGAACCCAGCCCAGCCCCAGGATCGCCAGTGCCGCGATGAGCCCACGGATTGTCAGTGTCCGCCTGGAACCGGGCGCCAGCCGCGAGGGGAGCGTGACGAGCAGCACGGCCAGCGCGATGAGGACGGCCATCAGGGAGTCGTTCAGCGACTCGGAGAGGACGACTCCCGCCCAGCCGAGGCGCAGCGGAGCCAACATGAACGCGATCCCGATGCCAAGACCGAGCATCCTAGCGGCGCCA
>JAQCJS010000183.1 GCA_027592975.1 Chloroflexota bacterium | reverse complement strand
GCGGCGTGATCATGGCCAGGCTCGGGCAGCCGCGCGCGATCGGCTCCGCTCGCAGCGCCGCGCGCAGATGCGCCGCCGTCGCCTCGCGCCCCGCACCGCCCCCGGCGGAGTCCGGCGCGATCGTGTCGAGGTAGCGCGCGAGCATCACCTCGATCGGGGTGTCCCACGCGCTGGCGTCCGAAGGCGATCCGTCCATGCCACCAGCGTACCGAAGCGCGCGGGGGGGAGGGGAACGTGCGGGTGGACGCGCCCGCACCCCGCGCATACCCTCCCACAAGTCCCCCGCACGAACCGAGGAGAGACCGCCCATGCCGACCGTCGAAGTCCTGGCCCAGGGGTTCATGACCGCCACCAGCGAGGGCGGCCTGGGCTACTGCAGCGTCAACCTGATCCGCGGCGAGCAGCTCACGCTGGTGGACGTCGGCTACCAGAACCGCCGCGAGCTGGTGGAGGCGCGTCTGGCCGCGATCGGCGTGCGGCCCGAGGAGATCACGCGCATCGTCCTCACGCATGCGCACTGGGACCACTCGCTCAACCTCGCGTACTTCCCGAACGCGGAGGTGTTCATCAACGCGGACGAGTACGAGTACTCGCAGCAGCCGCACCCCGGCGACTGGGCGACTCCCGCGTACATCGGCGACATGATCAACCGCGCGAAGAAGATCACGAAGCTGCGCGACGGCGACGAGCTAGAGCCGGGCGTGCGCGTCATGGCCGTGCCCGGGCACAGCCCCGGCAGCCAGGCCGTGCTGGTGGAGAGCGCGGAGGGCATCGTCGGGCTCGTGGGCGACGCGCTCCCCGGCCGCGCCGCCGCGCTGCTGCCCACCCCCACCGCGCGCATCGTCTTCTGGGACGAGGCGGAGGCGGAGCGCGCGCAGGCTGCTGGACACCGTGTCGCTGGTGTTCCCGGGGCACGACCGCCCGTTCCGGAACAGCGGCCCCGGCTTCGACTATCTCTACCCGCAGTCCATCTCGCTGCGGAACCCGCCGCGTGACGAGGATGGCACCCTCCGCGCCGACATCGATGAACGCGCGGTGGCCTTCGTGTCGCTGATCCAGCCGACCGCGAAGCGGAAGCCGTAGCGCGCGGAGCGGAGGTGGGCGGCCGACTCAAGGTCGCTCGCCGCGACGCTCCGTGCTCACCGCGTCCCTCCCACGCCGGTGGAGGGCACCGGTGATCAGCGGGCTACGTTTCGATCCCCGTTGAAACGCCGTAGACTACGGAAACATCCCATGGCGTGCCTGACTTCCGTCATGCACGGGGCTGCAATTCGAGCCGCCCGGGTGGCGATATCATCTTCCGGAGCAGTTGGAAGGCGAGGCGATGTCCAGCACGGGGATCGGTTCGAATATCGAGGTCAAGCTCGTCCTCTTCGCGGACCTCAGGCGAGTGCTTCCGCCGGGCCACGACGGGCAGTTCAGACTGACTGTCCCTGCGGGCTCCACGGTGGCCGACCTGGTGGCTGCCAGCGGCCTGGCCTTCGCCCGGGACGAGCAACTCAAGGCGGGGATCAACGGTGACTCCGTCGAATTGGACGCCCCGGTACAGGCCGGCGACGAGGTGGTGCTGTTCAGCCCCATGGAGGGCGGCTAGTCACCACGGGGCCTCGCGGCCTCCCCCAGTCTCTCGATCAGACACGCATGAACGGAGTTTCGATGGCACGCACCGGCTTCTGGAACAAGATCCTCCACGTGGACCTCACGTCCCGTAGCTGGACCGTGGAGGAGCCGGGCGACCGCTTCTTCCGTCTCTACGGCGGCGGCCGCGGGATCATCGCCCACAACCTGCTGAAGCACGTCCCGAAGGGGGCCGACGCGCTGGGACCGGACAACATCCTGGTCTTCGCGCCGGGCGTTCTCACCGGCGCTCCGTTCCCCGGCAACGGCCGCCACGCCGTGGGCGGCAAGTCCCCGCTGACGGGCGGCTTCGGCGAGGCGGAGGCGGGCGGCTTCTGGGGCGCGGAGCTCAAGAAGGCCGGCTGGGACGCGATCGTCTTCCACGGCGTCTCCGACACCCCGGTCTACCTGAACATCAACGACGACACCGTGGAGATCCGCGACGCCTCCCATCTGTGGGGCAAGATCACCGGCGACGTGCAGACCGCCATCCAGGACGAGCTGGGCGACAAGCGCGTTCGCGTGGCCCAGATCGGCCCCGCCGGCGAGCACCTGGTGAAGTTCGCCAACGTCATGAACGACCTCACGGAAGCGGCCGGCCGAACCGGCATGGGTGCCGTCATGGGCTCCAAGAAGCTCAAGGCGATCGCCGTCCGCGGCAGCAAGAAGATCGAGCTCGCCGACGACCGCTCGCTCCACGGCATCTCGAAGTGGGTCGGGGAGACGCTGGACACGGTCCACAAGAACTTCCACGAATACGGCACCGGCGCTGCCATGCAGGGCAAGTCCTTCGAGGGCGGCCTTCCCTCGCTCAACTGGCGCGAGGGCTCCATGGAGGACGTCCGCAAGGTGGACGCGATCGCCGTCCACGACGAGGTGCTGAACGAGATGGGCGCGTGCTACGCGTGCTCCGTCCGCTGCAAGAAGGTCGTCCAGATCGAGCAGCGTCAGGAAGACGCCGGCACCACCCGCAAGGGCAAGCAGATCGCCTTCGACCCGAAGGGCCGCTACAGCGTCGACCCGAAGTACGGCGGGCCCGAGTACGAAAGCCTCGCCTCGCTGGGCACCAACCTCGGCGTGAACGACATCGTCGCCCTCTGCAAGTCCAACGAAATCTGCAACTACCTGGGCATGGACACCATCTCCGCCGGCTCCACCATCGCCTGGGCGATGGAGGCCTACGAGAAGGGCATCCTGACCAGCGAGGACACGGACGGCATCAAGCTCCAGTTCGCAGACGGCGACGCCGTGATCAAGATGCTGGAGATGATCGCCTACCGCGAGGGCTTCGGCGACGTGCTGGCCGAAGGCTCCGAGCGCGCCGCGGCGAAGATCGGCATGGGCTCCGAGCGGTTCCTGAGCACCGTCAAGAACCTTGAACTGGCGATGCACGACCCGCGTCACATGCCCGTCATGCGCGCGTCCTACCTGCTGGCCCCCACGGGCGGCGACCATCTCCGCCAGACCGGCAACCAGAACGGCCTGCGCAACCAGGTCGGCATCTGCGCCTTCCTGGGCTATGACGAGGACCAGACGGTCACCGTCATCAACTCCGTCACCGGCTGGGGCGTGGACAAGGACGAACTGATCCAGACCGCCCACCGCGGCCTGACGCTCGCCCGCCTGTTCAACATGCGCGAGGGCTTCACCCGCGCGGACGACCGGCTGCCGAAGCGGTTCTACGAAGACCTGCCGAAGCTCCCCGGCCTGACGGACGAGATCCTGGACAAGATCGTCACGGACTACTACATCGAGCAGGGCTGGGATCCGGAGACCGGCAAGCCCCTGCCCGAGACGATCAAGGCACTCGAGATCGAGGTCGACGCCGTCGGCCTGGTCTAGACCCCGCACCGCCTCCTGGGTTCACCACGCGGACCCGAGACACGCAACACCACAGGGGCCCCGGCGATGCCGGGGCCCCTGTTCGTCTCTCCTCTCCGGGTGGGGGCAGGCGGAGAACGTTATGTTCTCCTGTTCAGCGGTTCAGGCCCGACCCGGGGGGCTTGCCGGTGCTGCTGACGCCATCTGGAGCGGCGCGCATCTCACGAGGCGCGCATTTCGTATGACTATTGCAAGTGCAATGTACGATCAGCGGCATGTCGTCCAGAGATACTGCTGCGGCGATGGTTAGGGGAGGGGAATTCCACACCATGAACGAAACCAACTACTGGGGTCGCATCGAACGACATCGCGTCTCGCGACGCGGCCTGCTGCGCGCGGGAGCCGTCGGGGTGGCCGGCCTCACCG
>JAQCJS010000182.1 GCA_027592975.1 Chloroflexota bacterium | reverse complement strand
AGAGCGATTTTCGACTGCCGGGAAGGGAAAGAAACTTCATTGACGAGCGCACGACGCGCATGATGCGTACCCGTGGCCAGATCAAGAGCGTGGAGCGCCGGTAATGAAGGTCGAATTCACCCCCGACGAGATCCACACGATGCTCGAGGGCGTCCTCGAAGAGGTCGCCGCGCTGAAGATGGACAAGCACGACCGTGCGGCCATCCGCCGCTGGCTGGCGGACGACATGACGCTCGGCTCGCTCGCCGTGCAGCGCCTCACGGACAAGCTGAACGACGAGTTGCAGCAGACCCACGCCCGGTCAGAGGTCAGCGCAATCAAGAAGCCGGACTGGCTCTAGCCCGGCAGGATCGCCGCGAGGCGGCCTGGAAACGAGCGCCCGATGTCCGAAGCGCGCACGCTGGTGCGCCTCGACCGCGAGGGCCCAGAGGGATCGGTCGTCTGGCTCACGCTGGACCGCCCGGAGAGCCTGAACGCGCTCAACCTCGCCATGCGAGACGAGTTGTGGGCCGCGCTCTGCCTGCTGCGCGATGACCCCACCGTGCGTGCCGCCGTCATCCGCGGCGCCGGTGACCGGGCGTTCTCGGCCGGCGCCGACATCACGGAGTTCGGCACCGCCCCCTCGCTGATCGAGGCGCGAGAGGCGCGCCGGCAGCGGGACGTGTGGGGGCTCATGGCCTCGCTCTCCGTGCCGCTGATCGCGGCGATCCACGGCTTCGCCTACGGCGCCGGTCTGGAGCTTTCGCTCTACTGCGACCTCCGGGTCGCCTCGCAGGACGCCCGCTTCGCGCTGCCGGAGGTGTCGCTGGGGTACATCCCCTCCGCCGGCGGCACGCAGACCCTGCCGCGCCACCTCGGGCGGTCCGACGCGCTGGCGATGGCGACCAGCGGGGAGCCGATCGACGCCGCCGAGGCGCTGGCGAGCGGCCTCGTCCACGCCGTAGTCCCGCAGTCCGAGTTGGAGGCGACCGCCCGAGCCTGGGCCGATCGCCTCGCCTCGCTTCCGCCTGCCGCCGTCCGCGCGACAAAGCGTGCCATCATTGAAGGGCTGGATCTGCCGCTGGCAGACGGCCTGGCGCTGGAGCGGCGGCTGGCTGCCGCGGTCGCGCATGCCGCGCATGGAGGTGCCGTTTGAGTCTTGCCCGTCGCCTGTTCCCGTGGTCGCCCCCGCAGCACCTCGGCCCGACCATGCTGCTGCTGGTCAGCGCCGCGGGCGTGCTTGCCGTCTTCTGGGGCTACTTCAACCCCCCCGCGATCCGGGTGGTGATGTTCGACGCCGGCGAGCTGGATCGCTTCGCCATCCACCGGGTGGTCGCCTACCCGGAACAGGACCTGTACGTGGTGGGCCTGGGGGACGGTCGCATCCGCGCGATCGACGGCCGCGTCCAGCCGGGTGACTGCCGTGTGGAGTGGCTCCCGGACGATGCGCGCGGCGCCGCCCGCAATCCCAACGGCCCGCCCGGCGTCTACCGCGACCCGTGCACGGAAGCCCTCTGGTCGTTCGAGGGCAACGCGATCAGCGGCACGGATCAGCCGCTCCGCACGCCGAAGATCACCACCCGCGCAGGCGAGGACGGCCAGGCGCGGCGCGTCTTCGTGGAGGTGGTGAACCCCTAGCGGTAGGTCGCACGGGGCGTCCTGCTGGCGCCCAAGACTCGGTTCGCCCATTGTGAGCGGGTTATGGCGTCAGTTGTGGCCATTCCCTATCATGGCGCGACTTCTGAGGGGGAGCCGATATGAATACCGCTGAGTTCCTGACCATTAGCGCGGCCATCGTGCCCGATCGCATCGCGATCGCTGGCCCGGACGAGCGCGTCACCTACGCCGAGCTGCAGTCCCGGGCCAACCGCCTGGCGCAGGCGTTCCAGTCCATGGGCATCGGCCGCGGTCAGGCCGTCGGCGTGATGGCGGTCAACAGCGTCGAGTTCGCGGAGATCTACTACGCCTCCGCGGCGGTGGGCGCGACCATGGTTCCGCTGAACTTCCGGGCGAAGCCGGAAGAGCTCACGTACATGATCGATTCCACGGACGTGGCGGCGCTCTTCATCGCCGAGCGGTACTTCTCGATCTTCGAGTCGATCGCCTCCTCCACGCCGTCCGTGAAGCACGTCATCACCCTCGACTTCGAGCGGGATGGGCACCCCTCCCTCAAGTCCCTCCGCGAGGCGAACGAGGACATCCCCGTCTGGTGCGAGACCGACGACAAGGATGCCACGCTCATCATCTTCACCTCCGGCACCACTGCGCTGCCGAAGGGCGTGGTGCTCTCCTACCAGGCGCTGACCGCCCTGGTGGTGAACACGCAGGCCCCCGCCGACCCGACCGCCGACCAGCAGGTCGTGCTGGTCAGCGTCCCGTTCTTCCACATCGCCGGCGCCACCACGCTGATGAGCGCGGTCTTCTCCGGCCGCCGCCTGGTCGTGCTCCCGCAGTTCGACCCGCCGGCGTGGCTCTCCGCTGTCGAGCGCGAGGGCGTCACGCACGCGTTCGTGGTGCCGACCATGCTCAAGCGCATCATGGAAGTGGACGACTTCGACAAGTACAACCTGAGCACGCTGCAGCTCATCACCTACGGCGCCGCGCCCATGCCGTACGAGGTCGTCCGCCGTGCCGTGGACGTCTTCGCCGCGAACCGCGCGAACGTGGGCCTGATGAACTCCTACGGCCAGACCGAGGCCACCGGCTCCATGACCACGCTGGGGCCGGACGACCACCGCCTGAACGGCACGCCGGAGGAGAACGAGGTCACGATCCAGCGCCTCCGCTCCGTTGGCCGGCCGATGACCGACATCGACGTGGCGATCCTCCTCCCCGACGGGCGCATCGCGCCCGCGAACGAGGAAGGCGAGATCTGCATCCGCGGCGACCGCGTCATGCGCGGCTACAACAAGCGCGACGAGGACACCGCGGGCGCGCTCCACGACGGCTGGCTGCACACCGGTGATGTGGGCAAGATCGACGACGGCGGCTACCTGTTCATCACCGGCCGCCTGAAAGACATGGTCATCCGCGGCGGCGAGAACATCGCCCCGGCGGAGATCGAGCAGATCCTGGAGGATCACCACGGCGTGGCCGAGGCCGCGATCATCGGCGTCCCGGACGTCGAGTGGGGCGAGGTCTGCAAGGCGATCATGGTGCCGGTGGACGAGTCGCTGCTCCCCTCCGAGCAGGAGCTCACGGAGTACGTGAAGAGCCGGCTCGCCTCCTACAAGGCGCCAGCCCTGTACCAGTGGGTCGACGAGCTTCCGCGCAACCCGATGGGCAAGATCCTGAAGACCGAGCTCCGCGACAAGTACGGCGCCGCCACGACCGCGTAGCGGCCCTCCGCCCCTGTTCACCAGTCCGTCGCCCACCTCGAGAGATAGGATCGCCTGATGCCGAACCCCGCGCCCACGCCTCCGAACCAAGGACGAATGGGCGCGTGGTGGGGTCCGGCAGTCGGACTCTCTGGCCTCGGCTTCTACGCTGCGGCGACCGTCCCGGACGGCGCACCGACCCGGCAGATCTTCTTCAACGTGGATCAGCCCTGGGTGGTTTACGTGTTCATGGCCGCGCTGGTCGGCCTGATGGTGTACGGCCTGGTGCACCACATCCGGCTCTGGGGTATCGGCAAGCCGACTCCCGGCCTGCTGTCGGAGGTGCCGCAGCGCTTCCGGAACGCCATGCGCCTGGGCCTGGCGCAGGAGAAGGTCCGGCGTGACCGCTACGCCGGCATCATGCACTGGTGCATCTTCTCGTCGATCGTCGTCCTGACGTTCGTCACGCTCCAGGTCGCGATCGATGCGGACTCGCCGTTCAAGTTCCTCCACGGCACCTACTACCTGATCTTCTCCTTCTACGGCGACCTCTTCGGCGTCATCGGCCTGATCGGCGTCGGCATGGCGCTGAA
>JAQCJS010000181.1 GCA_027592975.1 Chloroflexota bacterium | reverse complement strand
GGTGTATGTCCACAACTTCAACGACCCTGACCGCCCGGTCGCCATTTCGCTGCCGCCGGGGGCGGCGCACGCCTTCGCCCAGGCCGTTGAGCACGCCGTGGAGGCTGCGGGACGCCAGTTGCGGGACGCCTTCGATTCCGACTCGTACGCGCGCCGCCGGCAGGAGTTGGCGGACGAGCTGGATCGCCAGCGCAGCGTGCTGCTGGCCGCCCTCCAGGGCGAGGCCGAGAAGATGGGCTTCGCCCTGCAGTTCGGCCAGGCGGGCATCGTCTCCGCACCGCTGATCAACGGACGCCCGGCGAGCGAGGAGGTCTTCGCGGCGCTGCCGGAGGAGCAGCGCAACACGATCCTGGAGCAGCGCCGCGCCCTGGAACGCACCGTGCAGGAGGCGCTCCTGAAGGTGCGCGGCCTGGAACGCGAGGCCGCCGACCGCGCCACGAAGCTGGACGAGGAGGTCGCCGCCTACGCGACCGGCCACCTCTTCGAGCCGCTGATCGAGCAGTACGGATCGGACGTGGAGATCCGGGAGTTCCTGGACGCCGTGTCGGACGACATCCAGACGCAGCGCGACCGCTTCCGGATGGCCGGGCAGCCGCAGCCATCGCCGATCCCCGGGATGATGATGCCGTCCCAGGCGCCGCAGCTCAGCCGCTACGCCGTGAACGTGGTGGTAGCGAACGACCCGCAGCGCGGTGCCCCCGTGATCCGCGAGGGCAACCCCACCTACTACAACCTCCTCGGCCGCATCGAGTACCAGGGTCAGTTCGGCACGGCGATCACGGACCACACCATGGTGAAGCCCGGCTCGCTGGCCCGCGCCAACGGCGGGTACCTGATGATCCGGCTGCGCGACCTGCTGGCCAACCCGCAGACGCTGGACGGCCTGAAGCGCGCGCTGTCCTCGCAGCGTCTCGCCGTGGAGAACATCGCGGAGGCGTACGGGCTGGTGCCGACCAGCGGCCTGCGGCCGGAGCCGCTGCCGCTGAACGTGAAGGTCGTGATCATCGGCGACGGGGCGCTGTACGGGCTGCTCTACCGCTATGACCCGGATTTCCGTGATCTGTTCCGCGTGAAGGCCGACTTCGAGACAGAGTTCCCGCGCAGCGCGCAGAACGTCCGCGGCCTCTCGAACGTGATCCGCGCCGAGTGCGAGCGCGCCAGCCTGCTCCCCTTCTCGCGCATCGCCGTCGCCCACCTGATCGAGCACTCCTCGCGGATGGTGGAGGATCAGCGGCGGCTCTCCGCCAACATGGCATCCTTCCTGGACATCGTCCGGCAGGCGGACTACTGGGCGCGGCAGGACGGCGCGAGGCTGGTGGACGGCCGCCACGTCAACCGCGCGCTGGATGAGCGCATCTACCGCTCCTCCCTCGTCCGCGAGCGGATCATCGAGGCGATGAACGACGGCTCGCTCTACGTGGCGACCGAGGGCGGCGTGGTCGGGCAGATCAACGCCCTGTCGGTCTACGATCTGGGCGACATCTCCTTCGGACGCCCGTCGCGCGTCACCTGCATCGTCTCCGCCGGTCGCGGGTCGATGGTGATGGTGGAACGTGAGAGTGAGATGGCCGGGCGCATCCACAACAAGGGTTTCCTGATCCTGCGCGGGTTCCTCGCCAACAAGTTCGGCCAGCACCGCGCCGGCGCCCTGCACGCCAGCCTCACCTTCGAGCAGCTCTACGGCGACATCGACGGCGACTCGGCCTCCTCCACGGAGCTGTACGCGCTCCTCTCGGCGCTCGCCGAGCGTCCGATCGACCAGCAGATCGCCGTAACCGGCTCCGTCGACCAGATGGGGCGCATCCAGCCGATCGGCGGCGCATCCGCCAAGATCGAGGGCTTCTTCGACATCTGCTCCACCCGCGGCCTCACCGGCGGCCACGGGGTGATGCTCCCCCGCGCCAACGTGGAGAACGTGGTGCTCCGGGCGGACGTGGCGCAGGCGATCCGCGACGGCAAGTTCCACCTCTACGCCGTGGAGACCATTGACCAGGGCATCGAGGCGCTGACGGGCATCCCCGCGGGCGGCCAGCGGGACGCGGACGGACACTTCCCAGAGGGATCGATCTACCGGCTGGTGGAAGACCGGCTGTCGGCGTTCACCGCGCTGATGGAGCAGCGGCCGAACCTGGGCGGCGCAGAGATGCAGCACGTCCCGCCGGCGCGCACGGAGCACCCGACTCCGCCGGGCATCCCGCCGAGCCCGCCGCCCGAGCCGCCGGTCATCGTCTGACATGGCCGACCCGCCTGTTGATCGCGCGACGCTCCCGCTGCTCACGCTCGACTTCGACGGCGTGATCTGCCGGCCGCCGTTCGGGCGGAACCTCGGCATCCATCGCACGTTCCTCGAGCCGGCGGCGCCGCCGCCGGAGGCTTCGGTCTACCCGCGGTGGCTCAATGGGCCGCTGGATCACCTGCGCTTCGACCTGCGCGCGCCCATGCCGGGCGTCCGCGACACACTCCGGGCGCTGCGCCTCGTCCGCCGCCTCGCCATCGTCACCGGGCGGCGCACGCCACCCACCTGGTGGCTCCGCTGGCACCGGATGGAGGAGCTGGTCGACCAGGTGGTGGTGAACGACACCGCCCTGAAGAGCCCGCACTTCAAGCTCCGCGCGCTCGACCTCCTCGGCGTGGACGAGCACGTGGACGACGATCCGAGGACGGCGCAGCTGCTGGCGGAGGCATCCGCGACGCGTGTCTTCCTCTGCGACTGGCCGCGCAACCGTGATCTCCCCTACCACCCGCGGGTGGAGCGCATCCGCGATCTGCGCGCGCTGGCGGAGCGTCTCGCCGGCACCTCGCTGCCGTCGTGACGCGGCGGCATGGCCTGCGGTCGCTTCGCAAAATTTTGTCCGCGATCGCGCCGGAGACGTGCAACTAAACCGCACGATGATGCGTTGTGTTGAACGTGGCGGCCCCAGGGCCCTGTTGCCGCCACGCACACCCATGGGTGCCGTCCGCTCACCCGCGGCCGGCTAGTCAAAGGAATCACTTTGACTGCGACGAAGAAGCCCGCCGCGAAGCCCGCGGCGAAGCCGGCCGCTAAGCCGGCTGCCAAGCCCGCGAAGAAGAAGTAACTCCTCTTCGCGCCGCATGGCGCATCATTCAACAGGGCCACCGGGACGCCGGTGGCCCTGTTGTTCGTCCGGAGGGATCCCGGGTCGAGGGCTAGTCGAGGAGCCCGACGCGACGGAGCAGCGTCAGGCAGTCCGCGGGGGCGCCGGCCACGTACGGCGGCACCTGGATCTGCTGCGGGGAGAGCTCGATGCGGTCCCCCTCGATCGACATCAGCACGCCCCCGACGCCTTCCAGCACGGCCACGCCGCCCGAGACGTCCCAGACCGAACGAGGCCCCGTGGAGAAGTAGACGTCCGTGTCCACGCCGGCGGCGTGCACCAACTTCACCGCGGCGGAGCCGCACGGGTACACCTCGTACGGGATGCGGTACTGCAGACGACGGTGCTCGTAGTCGTTTCGGGAGACCACCACGCGCTCCACCAGCCCATCATCCGGCAGCATCGCCATCGGCACACCGTCCCGGCGGCTCTCCCGCCGGGTGGTGGTGACCAGTCCGGAGAGCACGGTGCCATCCCACGGAAAGCCCACCCCGCCCAGCACCAGGCGGTCGTCCACGTACAGCCCCACGGAGACGCCGTACTCCGGCAGCCCGCGCAGGAACTCCCGCGTCCCGTCCAGCGGATCGATCACCCAGGTCGCCTCACCGCGGATCAGCGGGGCCTCCTCCTGCGATTCTTCGGAGAGCCAGCGCGCGCCAGCGATCAGCGGTATCAGCCGCTCGTGCAGCACCCGGTCGGCGGCGTAGTCTGCCTCCGTGACCGGCCCGGCCTCGCCCTTGCTGGCTACTTTCATCGAGGTCTGCGCCAGCACGCTCCGGATC
>JAQCJS010000180.1 GCA_027592975.1 Chloroflexota bacterium | reverse complement strand
TGCCCGTCGAGGTGGTGTTCGAAGACGCAGACGAGGATCTGACGCTGCCGAAGTGGCGTCCGTGAACGGGGGCCCGAAATGAAGGTCAAGTACCTCGGACACTCTTGCTTCCTCGTGACCGCAAACGCCGGGACGCGCATCCTCATCGACCCGTATGTTGCGGGCTCTCCGGATCTTGGCTACCCGCCGGTTCGGGAAGACGCGGACGTCGTCCTGCTCTCGCATGAACACGCCGACCACGGCGGCGTGTCGGCGGATGGGCTGCCGGGCAACCCCGTCGTGTTGCGTGGCGACGAGGCGCAGACGGTGGGGGGCATCGAGTTCCACCCGCTGGTCCTTGATCACGACCGTGCGAAGGGTACCGAGCGCGGAAAGGTCTCGGCGTGGAACTTCATGGTCGATGACGTGCGCTTCGTCCACCTCGGCGACCTCGGGCGCACGTTGAATACGCAGGAGGTGGTCGCGCTGGGTGGACGTGTCGGGGTGATGTGCGTTCCGGTAGGCGGCGGCGCTGTGCTGCGCCCCCAGGACGCCTCAACCGTGGTGGAGAAGGTCGCTCCCCGGGTGGCGATCCCGATGCACTACCGCACGGATCGTGACTCCATCCCGCTGAACACGCTTGAGGACTACCTCGCACTGAAGGAGCTAGTACAGCGCCCGGAGGTGTCCGAGATGGAGTTCCGCGCCGGCGTCCTACCACCACGGTATCCGATGAGCGTGGCGCTGGTACCCGCAATGTAAGAGCGCCGAGGGATGGGGATCCGATGAGCATAGACATTGCCGCCGCGATCGCGGAGCAGCTTGAGGTTTCTCCGTTTGTCGGGCGTCCCGTCCGAGCAGACGATCTGGCGACGCTCGGCGCGTCCACATGGGATCTCATCGAGGATGCGATCCGCACAGGCGACACCACGACCGCCATCCGCTTGCTCGACTACCTGCACGAAGGAGAGACTGCTCCCCGCCACTTCGCGCTGTTCGACTGGGTGTACGGGGTTCAGTCGTACATCGTGGAGACCTTCGGCCCGCTGGGCTACCACGACATGTTCCGGGAGGAGGCAGAGCGCTCCCAAGCCGCCGCGACGCCCGGCACGCTCGGCGGGTTTCCGGCGGCGCTGCTGCGGGACGTCGAGGCGCTGGTGAAGCGACAGGCGGAGATCATGCGCGGGCACTGGCCGCCTCGCGGCAGCATCCTGATCGTCGAGGAGCCCGACCGCTATGTGATGAACTTCTTCCCCTGCAACTCCGGCGGGCGGATGCTGCGCGGCGGGATGACGGAAGGGCAGTGGGGCCTGGCGGTGACACCGGCAGGCCCAGACGGCCAGGGCTACCCGTGGTCGTGGAGCACCGGCGGGAAGCCCTTTTACTGCCTGCATTGTGCGCTCGGGCGCGGCGTGATCGCGGCTGAGGCTCGCGGCTACCCGATCCGCTTGCACGACGATCCGGGCAGCGGTTTCAATCCTGATCGCGATCACCCGTTCGATCCCTGCCGGATGGTCTTCTACAAGGACCCGGCACTGATCCCAGAGCGCTACTTCACATCGCTTGGGCTGGTGAAGGAAGCCGCGCGGTTCCGCACCGTCCCGGGCGAGTAGCCATCGCGCGACGCTGATCGAAGGAGGCCGCCATGCCGCCCATCCTGGAATGGTCCGAAGGGCTCGGACGGTTGACGCGCACGGAGCCGGTGGAGGACCAGGGCGTCCTCACGTGGGATCTCGTGCGGCGCGCGATCCTCGATGGGCGCCCCGACGAGGCGATCGCGTGGCTGCGCTACATCCAGGACGGCGAGAACTACGTGCGCCCCGGTGGCCGTCCGATGTCGATGAGCATCCAGGGCCAGCTCGCCTACATCGGCCGGCGGTGGGGCGAGGATCACGTGGAGAGCGCGCTGCGATACTGGCGGCGCAAGCTGATCGTCGCCGGCGGCGAGTCGACCTACGCGATGACCCCGCTGCAACGGCTGCAACACCACGTGGAGGTCGAGCGGGCCGACTACGCGGGCGGCCAACAGGGACTGCGCGTGCACGAGGAGGCCGACCGCTACGTGCTGACCGCCGAGCGGTGTGCCGGGTGCCTGGGACATCGGTCGTTGGCCGCGGACGCGGCAACGGAGGGCGTCACGTCTCGACCGCGCGTGTGGTCATGGGGCGAAGCGGGCATCCCGTACTTCACCGCGCACCTGTGCCTATGGTGGGAAGTGATGGCGATCGAAGACATCGGATACCCCGTGCGCATCCACGAGGTCGCCGAGGATGCCGCCCGCGGCTGTCGCGTACTGTTCTACAAGACGCCAGAGGCGATCCCCGAGGCCTGTTTCACACGGGTCGGGGCCACGCGCGATCCGTCCCGGTTCGCGTAGTCCGTCACGAGAGGACGACGTCGCCCGCCTGCCGCAGCCGCTCGATCTGCTCGTCGGAGCGTCCGAGCGCACGCAGGATCTCGATGCCGTGCTGGCCGAGCGTGGGCGGCACGCCGACGTGCGCTTCGCTGTCCGAGAACCACCACGGGACGCCCGTGGTGGCAACCCGCCCGGCGCGAGGGTGCTCGAACCCGGCGGACATGCCCATCGCGACGGCCTGCGGATCGCGGCTCACGCCCTCGAACGTGTTCCAGTACACTGCCCCGCCACCGTGCTCGCGAATCAGTCGCATGGCGTCCTCGGCGGTCATCGTGCCGAGCTGCGCCTCGACGCGCGCCTTCAGCTCGCCGTCCTGCTCAAGGCGCACTCCCTTCGCGTACTTCGGATCCTGGAGCACATCGCCAAGGCCCATCGCCTCCAGGAACTTCGGCAGCGCCTCGTCCGCCCCCGAGAATCCCCAGTAGATCGGGAGATCTTTTGTCTTCGTGGGCACGTTCGGCGTGCGGAGATGGCCGACATTATGGCCCTCGTACTCGTCCGGTTCGCTCTCCGCAGCAAACTGGATGTTCTTCATCGCGATCAGCCCGCCCGCCTCGCTCACGTCCACGTGCTGTCCCTCGCCGGTGCGGCGGCGGTGGAGCAGCGCGGCGACCAGCCCCTGGTAGGCGAACAGCGCCGAGTTCATCGCTCCCACCGGTACGCCGAGGCGCATCGGAGCCTCCGAGGCGTGACGTAACTTCGGCTCGCCGAGGTATCGCCAATGCCCGAACATCCCCTGCAGTTCCAGTTCCGACGCGCGGTAGTTGGCTTCGGGGCCGGCCATGCCCAACGGCGTTAGCGAGCAGTACACAAGCGTCGGGTTCACGATCCGCACGTCCTCGTACCGCACACCTAAGGCGGCGGCATCGTCCGGGTAGTACGTGACGAAAATCGCGTCCGACTGCGCGACCAGCTCGTACAGGACCTCGCGTGCAGCGGGGTGATCCTGCCACGCGAGCGCGATGCTCTGCTTGCCGCGGTTCACGCCCATGAAGGCCGCACTCTCCCCAGCGATGAAGGGCGGGCCGAGTAGCCGCAGCTGGTCACCGCTGGGCGGCTCGACCTTCACGACGGCGGCGCCGAATTCGGCACAGATCATCGCTGTATATCCCTCGTATCCCTCGGAGAGGTCGAGAATACGCACACCATCGAGCGGTCCGGACATCGTCGGATCCTCCAGGCGACTAACGCCCGCCGAATCCGTACTCGTCCAGCACCTCGTCCGTGTCCTGGCCGGGAGCATGCACGTCACGGATCTCTGCGGGAGTGGCGGTGAAGGCCCATGGGGGGCCGGAAAGTCGCAACTCGCCGTGCGGGGTGTCCACCCACTGGAGCATCCCAAGCGCCTTCACCTGCGGGTGGATACGCACCTCGTTGTGGATCATGAACGTGCCCGAGGGGACGCGGTGCGACTGCAGCGTGGCCACCCAGTCCGCACTCGCACGTTCCGCGATCGCTGCCTCGATGAGGGCGTCCAGCTCCTCGCGATGCGCCACGCGCTGGGCGTTGTCGATGA
>JAQCJS010000179.1 GCA_027592975.1 Chloroflexota bacterium | reverse complement strand
ACGGGGGTCGCAGGCGTTCCGCGCTCCGCGCCGACGCCGAAGGGAGCGCCCCATGCCATGGCTGATCCTCGTTGCGTCCGGACTGCTGGAGGTGGCATGGACGTCCATGTTGCCCGCGACCCAGGGGTTCACCCGCCCCGTTGCCTCGGGCGTCGTCCTGGTGCTGATCGCGGCGAGCATGACCGGCCTCGCGATCGCGGCGCGGTCGATCCCGATCGGGACGGCGTACGCGGTGTGGGTCGGCATCGGCGTGCTCGGCACGGTGCTCGCGGGTGTCCTCGTCTATCACGAGCCGATGACACCCGTCCGCGCGGCGTTCGTCGTGCTGCTGCTGGCCTCGGTGCTGGGGCTGCGTCTCTCCGGCGCCGCCCACTAGACGCAGCACGGCCGCCGAGTTCCCCCGGCGGCCGTCGCGTGGCGATCGAGGCGCCCGAGGCGCGGCGACTACTTGCCGAGCGCGGCCTTCGCGGCGGCGGCCCCGGCCGTGCGGCCGAAGACGGATCCGGCCATCAGGCCAGTGCCGCCCGGGTAGTTATGCCAGAACAGGCCGCCCACCAGCTCGCCCGCGGCGTAGAGGCCCGGCATCGGCACGTCCTCCGTGTCCAGGACCTGCGCGGTGCCCGCCTTGATGCGCAGGCCGCCGAAGGTGAACGTGATGCCGCACGTCACCGCGAAGCCCACATACGGCGGCTTGCTCAGCGGCAGCGCCCAGTTCGACTTGGGCGGCTCGATGCCCACGGTGCCGACGCCGTCCAGGCGCGACGGGTCGTAGTCGCCGCCCTGCACCGCCGCGTTGTACTCCTCCACCGTGCGCACGAACGCGCCGACGTCCATGCCGAGGTCGGCGGCGAGGCCCGGCAGGGTGTCAGACTCCGCCTTCGTGATCTCCTTGATGCGGTACTCGTCCCGCAGCATGTGGATCGTCTGCTGGTCGAAGATCTGGAACGCGATGCCCATCGGCTGCTTCAGGATCTCGCGGCCGTACTTCGCGTACGTGTAGTTGCGCAGGTCGGCGCCCTCGTCCACGAAGCGCTCGCCCTTCATGTTGAAGATGAGGCCCAGCGGGTACGAGTGCTTCTGGTACAAGTCGCCGATGCGCCGGTTGCCCGTCGGCGGTGCGTTGTAGTCCCACGCCACGGCGTGCGCGCCCGACCAGTGGCCGTACGACTGCGCCCCGATGTCGAGCGCCATCTTGATGCCGTCACCGGTGTTATGTCGTGTCCCGCGCACCTTCACGAACTCCCACCCTGCGCCCAGGTAGCGAGTCCGCATCTCCATGTTCGCCTCGAACCCGCCCGCCGCGATCACGACGGTCTTGCTCTCGAGGTCGGAGAAGCCGTTCTCGTCCTTGACGCGGATGCCGGTGATGACGCCGCGCTTCGGATCCGTGATCAGCGACACGCCCTTGGTCCCGTACAGCACCTCGATGCCGAGGCGCTCGCAGGCGACGAACTCCTGATCCACCAGGCCCGCGCCGCCGCCGACCGCCTCGGTGATCATGCCGCCCCAGAAGCGGAGCTTGCCGTCCACCTTGTACGCCTGGCGGCCGTACATCAGCACCCAGTGCAGGCCCGCGTAATCCTTCAGCCACTGCGCCGTGGGGTAGGCGTTGGTGAGCAGGTGATCCAGGAGCTCGGTGTCCGCCTGCCCCTCCGTGAGGCGCATGACGTCGTCGTGCATCGCGTTGCGGTCGTACGCGCCGACCTCGATGCCCGCGACCTCGTCGTCGCTCAGGTCGGGGATCAGCCCGCGGATGTCGTCCAGCCCGCGGTACGGGAAGCGGAAGCCGCCGGCCGTGTAGTAGGAGTTGCCGCCGCGCTCGTCGAAGCCGGCCTTCTCGAGGACGGCGACCTTCGCGCCCTGCTCGCGGGCGGCCAGCGCCGCGCAGAGCGCCGCGTTCCCCGCGCCGACCACGATCACGTCATAGGGTCCGGGCATCTCATGCTCCCTCTCGACCGGCCGCCGCCGGGTGCGTTCATCGGGCCGCACGAGGCGGCACCGCTCACAGCCTACCGATCCGCCTCGTCGCGGTCACCCTGTTGGGCGCGCCGGCCGCCTGCAGCAGCGGCACGAACGCGAACCCCACCTGTCCCGCGAGGCCGAGGATCCCCGCCGCCGTGCGGTAACCGGCCAGCGTCTCCGCCACGCTCTGGCCGAAGACAAGGAGCGCGAGCGTCCACTCCAGCACCATGAGCAGCAGGAAGGCAGCGGCGCCCATGGCCGCACGCTCGCGACGGTCGGAGCGCACGCCGAACCAGCGCACCAGCTGCGGCGCGATCACCCACGACGCCGTGAGCGTGATCGGCACCTCGATGGCGACCGCCGCGAGCTCGCCGATCCTCGGCGCGACGAACAGCACACGAACGACGCCGAGGACGAACGCCAGCGCGAAGACCAGGAGGGTGTACGCGACGCCCGCCCGTAGCGCCGCACTCATCGCGGCGGCTTGCCGGCCTCGGGCGGGACCGGTGGGTTGCGCCGCGCGGCCCACGCCGCCTCGATGCGCGCCTCGTGCCCGATGTCGCCGGGGATGTAGTAACGGTGGCCCTCCACCGAAGGCGGGCGGTGCGTCTGCCCGGGCGCCAGGTGCCCCGGCTCGTCGTGCGCGTAGCGGTAGCCCGCGCCGTAGCCCATGCCGCGCATCAGCCCCGTGGCTGCGTTGCGCAGGTGCATGGGCACGGGGTCGTTCCGCGTGGCCTGCACGTCCGCCAGTGCGCGGTTGTACGCGGCGTACGCACTGTTCGACTTCGGCGCGCGCGCCAGGTAGACCGTCGTCTCCGCCAGCGCGAGGCGTCCCTCCGGCATGCCGAGGAAGTGGACGGCCTGCTGCGTCGCCACGGCCAGCTGCAGCGCGGTCGGATCCGCGAGGCCCACGTCTTCCGCGGCGGTGATCACGAGACGGCGCGCGATGAACATGGGATCCTCGCCGGCCTCGACCATGCGCGCCAGCCAGTACAGCGCGCCGTCCGGGTCGGAGTCGCGCAGGGTTTTGATAAACGCGGAGATCGTGTCGTAGTGCGCGTCGCCCTCGCGGTCGTACAGCAGCGTCGGCGCCTGTGCCGCGCCCTCGACCGACTCGCGCGTCAGCACGCGCACGCCGTCCTCATCTCGCGCGGTCGAGTCAGCCGCCAGTTCGAGGATGTTGAGCGCGGTGCGCGCGTCGCCCGCGGCGAGCAGCGCAAGCGTATGCATCGTGGCGTCATCGATCGCCACGGGCGCGGCGTCCGGCTCGCTGGCAAGCCCGCGCTCGGGATCCTCAATGGCGCGCTGGACGATCGCGGAGAGCGCGGCCTCGTCCAGCAACTCAAGGCGGAACACGCGCGAACGGGAGAGCAGCGGGGCGACGAGGTAGAACGACGGGTTCTCCGTGGTCGCGCCGATCAGCGTGACCGTCCCTGCCTCGACATGCGGGAGCAGCGCGTCCTGCTGGCTGCGGTTGAAGCGATGCAACTCGTCAATGAACAGGATCGTGCGGCGGCCGCTGACCTTCAGCCGGTCGGCCGCCTCCGCGATCACGCGGCCAGCGTGTCGACCTGCATCGTGGACAGCTCCGCGAAGAAGCGCGCCGTCTGCTGCGCGATGATCGTGGCGAGCGTGGTCTTCCCGGACCCCGGCGGCCCCCACAGGATAATCGAGGGCAACCGATCCGCCTCGATCATCTGGCGCAGCGGGCGACCCGGCCCCACGATCTGCGCCTGTCCCACGTACTCATCGAGGCTGCGCGGGCGCATGCGGGCCGCCAGCGGCGCATCGCGGCGCGGCGCGGGCGTCGAGGCATCGGCGAGCATGTCGGACTGCACGCCGGGCGGGACGGGCCGGGAACGACGTTCGGGCATGGGTCGAGTCTACGCTCGGACGGCCCCGGGAGCGCCGGTCAGGCCGATCAGAGCGCCGGAATGCCCCGCCGGTCGCGCCAC
>JAQCJS010000178.1 GCA_027592975.1 Chloroflexota bacterium | reverse complement strand
TGCGGCGACGGCGGGCGCACTCAGCCGGAGGACGCTCATCATGGAGGCGTTCAGACCAAGCGCGTTCGAGAGCCGGCCGATGCCCACGATCTGGGGGATCATCGCCTGCCGCGCGGGGAGCGAGAAGGAGTTCGAGATCCCGGCGAGTACTGAGCCGATCACCAGGTGGGCGAAGGTCAGCAGGTCCATGAAGAGCAGCACAGCCAGCGCGCCCGCGATCAGCGCGTTGAAGGTCTGTCCGACCTGGGTGATCGTGCGCCGGTTGCTACGATCGGCGACCACGCCGCCGGTCAGCGCGAAGACCAGCCGAGGCAGCGTGTTCGCCAGCTCGATCAGGCCGAGCGCCGCGTAGGACCCGGTGAGCTGATACGTGAGGATGCCGCGCGCGATCATCTGCATCTGCATCGCGGACATGTTTCCGGCCACGGTGAGCAGGTACCAGCGGTACGAGGGCACCTCGCGGATCGTCTGGAACGTGCCAAGACGGCGCAGTCGCTCGAGGCGGGAGGCGGGGCGCGGCGGCGAGCCAGCCGGACCGGGCTGCGGATCGGCGACCTCGTCTGGGGCGGTCATGATGGACGCCCCCCGGTCGCAGACGTGAGTGCGGACGGCGAACGTTCGGGGGGATCCCCGCCGTTCGTCGAGCGACTATGCATACACCCGCCCTGGACGCAGCGCGGTCGCCCGGCTTGGCGTCCGTCAGGTGCTGCGAACCGCCGGAATGTATCGGTCGCACCGTCAGACCGCAAGGAGCGCGAGGTCGGGGCGCGTTCCCGCGGCGGGGAGCGTCAACGGGCCTCGATCACCCCGGCGATGAGGTGGAGCACTCGCCAGCCGTCGCGCAGCAGCAATCGGACGTTCGCCGGCTTCGGCTCGACATGCTCGAAGAGATCGACCAGCTCCACCGCACGCGGGCTGGTCGCGCGCGCCAGCGCCTCCGTGTGGGTCACGGGGATGAACGCATCGCCCCGGTCGTGGAGCAGGAAGAGCGGCCCGCGGAGGCCGCCCACGTGCGCGTCCGGGCTGATGGCCGCCATCCGCGCGTGAACCTCCGGTCCGAACGACGCAAGGAGCGCCTCCGCCCGGTCGAGCGAGGTGCCGGCGATCAACTCGGCAGCGATTCGCGCATCGGCCGTCGCCGCGGCGTCGCCCCGCTCCACTGCCGCTCGGTCTGCGGGAGCGAGCGCGGAGAGCAGCGTCGCGCGGACTACGCGCACCGCGGTGGGGTGGGGCGTCCACGCGACGATCTCCCCGGAGGGGGTGCGGGTACGTCCGGACACCACTTCCGCCACCAGCCGCTCCGCCTGGTGGTAACCGCCCATCGCGAAGACGTTCCGCACCGCGCCGGCGATGGGCGGCTGCGCCGCGGCGACCAGGACGAGCGAGCCGCCCGTGGAGAGTCCGAACATGCCGACGCGGCCCGGGCGGACGCGCGGGTCACGCCTCAGCGCCTCGAATCCGCCCACGATCAGTGGAACCTCGTCCGGCGTCACCTCACCGTCGATCAGCGGGTGCGAACGGACAACGAGCGTGCCGAGACCGATGCGCGCGAGGCCGTCCCGCAGCGCGACGACCGCGGGCTCGTCCGGTGCGGCGGGCTCTGCACCCAGCACGACCAGCAGCACCGGATGTGGCCCCGCCGTGCCGGGCAACGTCAGCACGCCGATGCCCCCGTCCGGCCACGTGAACTCCCGCTCCACCGGGTCGGCCGTGATCCACGCCAGCGGCTCGCCCGGCACGCGGAGGACGGCATGCACGAAGAACGCCCCCGCGCGCGCGTGGGCATCCACCGACGGCCACAGCGCGGCCAGCAGGAGCACGCCGGCGAGGAGCGTGACGGCCCGCGTCCGCGCGTGGATCGGCCAGGTGTCGGGATGCCTGGTCAGCAGCCTCACGGCGCGGCGCCGGCAGGGGCACGGTGCGCGAGGTGCGCGAGGTGCATCGGTCTTCCTCGTTCGCGGCTGGCTGCCGCCTCGCGGGTGGGCGGTCACGGATCACCCGTACGGTATGCTCCCGGTGGTCTGATGGTGCAACATGCCAGCGATCTCCACGAGGGGATCCGGCTGCCGAGCCGGCCGCGCCCGGTGCTCCGCCTCCGTGACAACGATGTTGAGCAGCACAGGCGCAAGCCGCGCCGGGGGACGCCGTTGCTGAAGATGACCGGGGCACTGGGAGCGACCATGGGACGCCGCGTGGTGGTGGCGGCGTCGCTGGCGCATGCGATGACCCACGCGCTGGAGCTCACGTTCGCGGCGCTCCTGGTGCGGCTCGGCGTGGAGTTCGGCGCGGACATCGCCGTGCTGGGCGCGGTGGCCTACGCGGGGACGGTGACGTTCGGCGTTGCGGCGCTGCCAGCCGGGTGGCTGATCGACCGCTACGGCGCGCGCTCCGTGATCATCGCCTCCATGTGGATCGCGGGCGTGTTCGCCCTCGTCGTCGCGGTGTCGCCCTCGCTGCCGTTCCTCGCCGTCGCGCTGACCTGCCTCGGGGCGGGGATCGGGCTGTACCACCCGGCCGGCACCTCCATGGTGGCGACGGTGGCAGAGCGTCGCGGGCTGGCGCTGGCGATCCAGGGGCTGGCGGGGAACCTGGGGATCGCGGCGGCTCCGGCCGTGGCACTGACGATCGCGATCGTGTTCGACTGGCGCGTGGCGTACGCGGTGTTCGGCATCGCGGCCTTCGGCATCGGCGTGCTCGTATGGCGGATCGCGCCGAGCCAGGCAGAGGCGATCGCCGCGGTCAAGGCACGCGTGGAGCGCGGCGCCTTCGGGGGGCCGGTGCGCGTCCGGACGCGGCCACCGGCGATCCGCCACTGGATGACGCCGGCGCTGCTGATCATCTACCTGTCGGCGGTGCTGCAGGGCTTCATCTATCGAGGCTCTCTGACCTTCCTCACGCTGCACCTGCGCGACCACCTGGGGATCAACCTGTTCGGCTGGGAGCCCGACGCGGTGGCGGGGACGGCGGCCACGGTGGTGCTGCTGGCGGCGGTGTTCGGGCAGATCGCCGGGGGCACGCTGTCCGACCGCATCATGCTGGAGCGCGCGCTGCTGCCGTTCATCCTGCTCAGCATCCCGCTGCTCGCGCTCATCGGCTGGTCGAGCGGCATCGTGCTGCTGTTGGCGGCGGCCGGGTTCGTGGTGGTGAACTTCGCGCAGCAGCCGATCTTCAACGGGCTGATCACGGACTACTCGCCACCCGGGGCGATGGGGCGCGCGTTCGGGATGTCGTTCTTCCTGACGTTCGGCGTCGGCGCGATCGCCGCCTGGCTCGCGGGGCTGCTGGCGAACGTGTGGGGCACGCCTGCCGTGTTCTACGCGCTCGCCGTCGTCGCGCTGGCGATGATGCTGGCGATGTCCGTGGTCGCGCTCTCCGCGGAGCGCCGCCGCCACGCGGCCGAGCGCACCGAGGCGGTCGCGCACGCGAGGTAGGTGCGTGGGCAGCACCGTGCGAACCGTGCAGCGGGGTGACGTGTGACGGCGACAGGGACGGCGACGGCCTCGATTGGACAGGGTGGGCGCTGGCTGATCGTCGCCAGCGTCTCCGTGGGGCTGTTCGCCGCCGCGCTCGATACCACGGTGAACGTGGCGCTCCCGGCGATGTCTCAGTCGCTGGGCGTCAGCCTCCCGGCGCTCCAGTGGATCATCATCGCCTTCGTCGCGACGAACACGGCGCTCAGCGTGGGCGCGGGGAGCGCGGCGGACCGCTTCGGCGCGGAGCGGTTCTTCCTCGGCGGCCTGCTGCTGTACGCGCTGGCCATGCTGCTGATCGCGCTGGCTCCGAACCTGCAGGTGCTGGTGGCGCTGCGCGTCCTGCAGGGCGTCGCGGCGGCGGCGGTGCTGACGGTCGGTCCTGTGCTGGTGGCGGCGGTGTTCCCGGCCGGCGAGCGCGGGCGCGTGCTGGGGGCGACGGCGAGCGCGCAGGCGGTGG
>JAQCJS010000177.1 GCA_027592975.1 Chloroflexota bacterium | reverse complement strand
CTGCTGGACGTCGTGCCCGTACTGCCGACAGAAGTACGACCGCGCCGCCGCGCGATCCGGGCCGTCTACCAGGACGCGGCTGTGCTGACGGGGGTCGTTGGTCATGGGGACACCTCACTCTGCGGACGGACACCTGCGGCGGCGAGATCGTAGCAGGCGGCATCGACGCGGGCGACGCGGCCGGACGACGGATGGCGCCGATTCGTGGACGACGCCTATGATGCGCCCGTACCCAGCGACGTCCGAAAGCGAGACCCGGCCGATGTACAGCAAGATCCTCCTGACCCTGGACGGTTCCGAGGTGTCGCAGCAGGCCATCCCGCATGCCGTCACGCTGGCGAAGCAGACCGGCGCGGAGGTCGTCCTGCTGCAGGTCATCGACTCCGAGGCGCAGATGCTGATGCGCGCCGCTGGCGCAACCATTGAGCCCATCCCGGTCGGCCAGCTCACCGCGGACATCGCACACGAGGCCGTGACCGCCCAGCGCGAAGAGGCCCAGTCCAACCTGGACGGCGTGAAGGCCGCCATGCTCGCACAGGGCGTGAGCACCGTCAGCACGGTGATCCGCGACGGGTACCCGGGGGACGAGATCGTCGCCGCCGCTGATGAGACGAAGGCGGACGTGGTGGTCATCGCCACGCACGGGCGCAGCGGCCTGGGCCGCGCGATCCTCGGTTCCGTCGCCGACCACGTCGTCCGGCACGCCGGAGCCGCCTCCGTCCTGCTGGTGCGCTCGCGCCACGACTAGCGCGCCACCCCGCCGCACGATCACCAGAGGCCGCCCTTCGGGGCGACCTCTTCGTTGTCCCAAGCGCTGGGACGCCGCGCCGGCTACTCCACCTCGCGCGGGGGGAGCGGGATCTCGAAGTTGTGGCCGTTGGACCGCGGGCAGAAGTGCGGCTGGCCGGGGTACTCCAGCGCCTCGTGGCAGAGCGGGCACGTGGGGCGGCCGGCGTTCACCACGTCCTGGAACTGCTTCACGCACCGCAGCGCGAGCGACCGGCCCACGGACATCCGGAACGCGGGCGACTTGTCCTCCTCGACCGTGGCCGCGTCGTCCGCGAGGACGATGATGTGCTCCGGCCCCGCGTCCCAGTCCAGGCCCAGGCGCGCCACCTGTAGCTCCACCTGCGCCGTCTGCGGGAAGTTGCCCACGGCCTCCGTCGGTCCCGGCGGCTGGCCGCGGCGCGTGGAACGCTCCGCGAGCAGCGCGGAGAACGACCGGCCGAGGGCGGCGACGCTCTCCTTCTCCATCCACAGTGCGGCGTACTGGTCGCCCACGCGCACGCGGAGCCGGAAGCGCCGGGCGCCCGGCTGGCCGATCGCCTCCGCCTCGATGGCGTCCACGAGCCCGAAGTCGATCATGCGTCGCCGCCTCGTCTGCGCTGGGAGGTCTGTCCGATGGGGGAGCGCCCGGCGGGCGGCGATGCGCGGAGCGTAGGCGCGCGCCTTCACGACGGTCAACGTGCCGCCCTGGGTTCGCGCGGGAGCACGCGCGCCACCCAGCGTATAATGCGCCCCGACACCCCTCCGTCCGCAGCGTGCTGGAGTCCGCATGACGAACACTGACCTCGCCTACCTGAGCATCGCGGAGGCCAGCGCGCGGATCGAGGCGGGTACGCTGACACCGGCCGCACTCGTGGAGGCGACCTTCGCGCGCATCGAGCAGGTGGATCCACAGGTGCGCGCCTACGTACGCCTGATGCACGGCGCGGCGATGGCGGAGGCGCACGCGGCCACGCAGCGCGCGGCGGAGGGACGGCGCATCGGCCCGCTGGACGGCATCCCCATGGGCGTGAAGGACATCTTCGACACCGCGAACGTGGTCACCAGCGGGGGCACGGGCGCGTACCGCGACCGCGTACCGGTGCAGGACGCCACGGCCGTGCGGCTGCTGCGCGAGGCAGGCGCGGTGATCGTCGGCAAGACCAACACGCACGAGCTGGCGCTGGGCGGGACGACGAACAACGTCCATTACGGCGCCACGCACAACCCGTGGAAGCTGGCACACGTTCCCGGGGGCTCCTCCGGCGGATCCGGGGCCGCCGTCGCGGCGGGCGAGGCGCTGGGCGCGCTGGGCAGCGACACCGGCGGCTCGATCCGCATCCCGGCGGCGTTCTGCAGCATCACGGGCTTCAAGCCGACGTACGGCCTGGTGGGGCGTGGCGGTGTCATGCCCCTGTCACTCACGCTGGACCACGTCGGGCCGATGGCCCGCTCTGCGCACGACTGCGCGCTGATGCTGAACGCGCTCGCCGGCTACGACCCGACCGACCATGATTCCATCCCGCGTCCCGCTGAGGACTTCACCGCGGGCCTGGAGGAGGGCGTGCGCGGGCTCCGCCTCGCCGTGATGCCGTCGCTGGTGGAAGGATGCACGCCCGAGACGCAGGCCGCGTTCGAACGCGCCCTCGCCACGCTCGCCGGCCTCGGCGCGCACCTGAGCACGATCGAGCCGATGGCGGGGTTCGGCGACTGGCGGTCGGTGATGGACCCGATCATCGTGGCGGAGGGCGCGACGATCTCCGAGCGCATCCTGCGCGACCGGCCGACCACCGTGGGCGAGCCGGTGCGCACGCGCATCCTCGCCGGCCTGGACGCGAACGTCCACGACTACATCCGGGCGCTGGAGTTCCGCAAGGACGTGGAGGCGCGCTTCGACCGCGCGCTGGGCGAGGGCGGCGTCGCGGACGCGATCCTGCTGCCGACCACCCCCCACGTCGCCGAGCCGATCGGTGACAGCCCCTGGGACGAGGCCTCCCCGCAGTTCAAGTTCCGCAACACGCGCGTCTTCGACAACACCCACCAGCCCTCGATCAGCGTGCCCTGCGGCTTCAACGCGGACGGGATGCCGATCGGCCTGATGATCTCCACGGCGAAGTGGCGGGACGCGCTGGCGCTGCGCATCGGCCACGCGTTCCAGCAGGCGACCGACTTCCACACGCAGCGCCCGCCGCTGTAACGCCGCTCTGCACCCGCTACGGCCTCGACGGCTCCGGCGGCTCCACGTGCTGCAGGTGCTGGAGATGCGTGTCGGTGAACCGCTCCGGCAGCTTCAGGCCGTAGCCGAAGGCGCGGTCCATCCCCACGTGCGCGCCGAGGATCAGCGCGCCGCCGGTGATCACGTCTGACCCGGTCGCGACCCCCGCCACCAGCAACGCGAGCGGCAGTGCCTCGTTGTGGACCAGGTTGTAGGTCCACGCGCCCAGGCGTGTGTCCCGCAGGTAGCCGATCATCGACACGTCGGGGACGAGGAGCAGCGCGGCGTAGGCCAGCCACCAGCCGCCGAGCAGCGCGAAGTACGCCCACGTGGCGGCCGCGAAGATCGCGACGCCTTCCACCCGCAGCACCGTCTGCACCAGCCGCATAGCCGCTCCGTCCTCACTCGCGCGGCGCGTAGTATAGGGACGTGAACACCGCCCTCCCGGAACCGCCCGCCGATCTCGGCCTCGATCGCGAGGTGCCGCTGGCGCGCCACACTTACATGCGCCTCGGTGGGCCGGCTGCCTACTTCGGTGTCCCGGAGGACCTCGATCAGTTCGGACGCATCGCCGCGTGGGCGCGAGCGCAGGGGCTGCGGCTCCGCGTCCTCGGCGGCGGATCGAACGTGTGCGTCGCGGACGAGGGCGTGCGCGACGTGGTCGTTTCGCTGCGGCGCACCTGCGGCTCGTTCGCGTTCCACGGGCACCAGGTGACGGCGGGTGCAGCGGTGATGCTACCCGCGCTCGCCCGCGCCGCCGCTGAGCGCGACCTCGGCGGGCTGGAGTTCGCCATCGGCATCCCCGGCAGCGTCGGCGGGGCGCTGCAGACCAACGCGGGCATCGGCGACGGCCGCTGCATCGGCGACCGCGTGCGCCACGTCGAGGTGTGGCGCGAGGACATGGGAGGCGGGGCCGCCGGCGCGCGCGTGACGCTGCCCGCGGAGGCGATCACC
>JAQCJS010000176.1 GCA_027592975.1 Chloroflexota bacterium | reverse complement strand
CTTGATGTCGAGGTACGGGAGGATCAGGCGATCCTTGATGAACCCCCAGATGATGCGGGTCATCTCGTCACCGTCGAGCTCAACGACCGGGTTCTTGACTGCAATCTTGGCCATGATGGCTCCTCGTGAATCGGGCGGGCGTCGGATGTCCGCCGCTACGCAGGTGCGATCCTGGCCCTTGGATCACGCGCCAGCGTCCACTTCGGGGAAGGCCGAGGTGGGAGAGAGCGCTGCCGCGGCCCCCGTCCCGCGACTGCCTCGGCCCCTGGATGAGGAGGCGAGGCCCGTTGGGCCCGGGCGTGAGGCCGGTCTCTGCGGCGGCCGAAGTATAGCCTCCACGCGCCATAGACGCAGACTCCACCGTGCCTGGTGCGGGCGGCACAAATCTGCTTATAGCGGCATGTTCCCGTGCTTCCGAAGAAGCACGGAGACGGACTTCGTGCGGAGCATCTCCAGTGCGTGCGCGATCTTGGTGCGCGTCTCCACGGGGTCGATGACGTCGTCCACGTAGCCCTTCGCGGCGGCGATGTAGGGGTGCTCCAGGCGCTTCTGGTACTCGCGGATCAGGCGGCCGCGCTCGGCCTCCGGGTCCGCCGCGCTCTGGATCTCGCGGCGGTTGATGATGTTCACCGCCTGCGTGCCCGCCATCACCGCGATCGCCGCGCCCGGCCACGCATAGTTCACGTCCGCGTCCAGGTGCTTCGAGCCCATGGCGATGTACGCGCCGCCGAAGGACTTGCGGAGGATGACGGTGAGCTTCGGCACGGTCGCCTCGGCGTAGGCGTAGAGCATTTTCGCGCCGTGGCGGATGATCCCGCCGTACTCCTGCGACACGCCCGGCAGGAAGCCTGGCACGTCCACCAGCGTCACGATCGGGATGTTGAACGAGTCGCAGAAACGCACGAAGCGCGCGGCCTTCCTGGACGCGTCGATGTCCAGGACGCCGGCGAGGTACAGCGGCTGGTTCGCGACGATGCCGATCGGGCGTCCGCCGATGCGACCGAAGCCGACGACGATGTTCGGCGCGAAGAACTCGTGCACTTCCATGAACTCGCTGTTGTCGACCAGGCGCTCCACCACGTCGCGGACGTCGTACTGCATGTCGGACTCACCGGGGACGACGGTCAAGATGTCGTCTAGGCGGCGAGAGATGGGGTCGCCGGTGTCTTCCAGCGGGGGGTCGTCCATGTTGTTGCTGGGGATGTAGGAGAGCAGGCGACGCACCTCTTCCAGGCACTCGCGCTCGTCGCTCGCGGCGAAGTGGGCGACGCCGGACTTGGAGACGTGGGAGATCGCGCCGCCCAGCTCTTCCACCGTGGTCTGCTCGCCGGTCACGCTCAGGATCACGTCCGGGCCGGTGAGGAACATCTGGCTGGTCTTCTCCACCATGAAGACGAAGTCCGTCAGCGCGGGGGAGTAGACGGCGCCGCCGGCGCACGGGCCCATGATCACGCTGATCTGAGGGATGACGCCCGACGCCTGCACGTTCTTGTAGAAGATGTCGCCGTACCCAGCCAGCGCACCCACGCCTTCCTGGATGCGCGCGCCGCCGGAGTCGTTCAGCCCGACGACGGGGACGCCGGTCTTCATGGCGACGTCCATGACCTTTGCGATCTTCGTGCCCACCACCTCGCCCAGCGACCCGCCGTAGACGGTGAAGTCCTGCGCGTAGAGGCAGATCGTGCGGCCGTTGACCTTGCCCCAGCCGGTGACCACGGCGTCGCCGAAGAAGCGCTCACCCTCGTCGCTGTCGAAGTCCGCGGCCAGTGCGTCGATCTCCTCGAACGTGCCGGGATCGAGGAACGCCTCGATGCGTTCGCGGGCGGTCATCTTGCCGCGCTCGTGCTGCGCTTCGATGCGGTCGGGGCCGCCGCCCAGCAGGGCGCGTGCCTTCAGTCCGCGGAGTTCCTCGAGGCTGGAGTCGATGGACATGGGCTACCACTTTCGTCGCGGCCGGCGAGCGTCCTCGCGGGCCGTGGGGTGAGTATGTGTCCCGGGAGACCCGGGACGACACCCGCGGGTGCGTTAGCGAGGGCCGGGCGGTGGCAACTTCACCACCTGCCCCAGTTGCAGGTCGTCCAGGCCGCCCTTCGGCACGCTGTTCGCGCGCTCCAGCGCCTCCACGGTCGTATCGAACTCCAGCGCGATGCCGAAGGCCGTGTCGCCTGGCTTCACGGTGTAGGTGGTCACACCCGCACTGTCCGGCGAGGTCGTCCCGGGCACGCGCGCCGGGATGCGCAGACGCTGGCCGATCTGGATGTTATCGCCGGTGAGGTTGTTCAGCGCGCGGATCGCCGCCGACGGCACATCGAACCTGTCCGCGATTGAGCCGAGCACGTCGCCAGCGACGACCGTGTAGATCTGCTCGGGCGCGGCGGTTCCGCCTGCTGCGGGAGTCGGCGTCGGGCTCCCGGACGGGGTGGGGCTGGGCGTGGCGACGCGGGCGACAATGGTCGGCTCCGGGACGCTGGGGAACGGGGCAGCGGTGGGTACGGCGGCCGATCCGGGCGGTGGCGTCGGCGTGGCGGTGTCCCCGTCGCACGCGGCGAGGGACGCAGCCAGCAGCAACGCGACGGTGGCGGCAAACGCTCGTGACCGCAATCGTGCCTGCCTTGAATGGGGAGTGGGGCCATCGTAGCCAACCCCGGGACGGGGGACAACTCGCCCGGGGGCGCCCCCCCTCGACCTCGGGATTGGCGCCGGCGCCCCGGCGGCGGGCCTAGCGACTGCCCAGCGTCTTCAGGAGCCCGGCCACCGCCCTGTCGCCCGCCGCGAGCATCGTCTGGAGGTCGGCCTTCCGGACGGCCTCGAACGTGTCGCGTGCGGCGTGGATCGCCGGGTCGTCGCCGGAGGTGATCGTTACCGCGGGGACGCCGACGGAGGAGAAGGAGACGTGGTCGGAGGAGGCGAACGGGGGGAACGAGCCGGCCCGCAGCGGCTGCTCCGGGCCGCGACCGATGATGCCGAGGATCTCCTCGGTGAGGCCGGCGTCGCCCACGATCATCGCGCCGTCGATCCGGCCCATCATGTCGAAGTTCACCATGAACTTGGCGTCCCGGACGCCGTTCCCGGTGACGAACGCCTGCGAGCCGTTCAGGCCGGTCTCCTCCGAACCGAAGGCGACCGCGCAGAGGCCGTCCGTCGCGCGCACGCGGGCGATCTCCACCAGCGCGGCCGTGCCCGTGGCGTTGTCGTTCGCGCCCGGCCCGGCGGGCACGGAGTCATAGTGCGCGCCAATGTAGGCGCGGCAGGTGTCGCCGCGACGCCCCAGCACGTTCTGGGAGGTGACGGAGCGCGTGCCCGCCGATCCCTCCACCTCCACGGTCTGGCCCAGGGCGGCCTGCAGCGCCTCCCAGCGGCTGCCATCGATCGCGAGCGCGGGGATCGAGGCGCGCTGCTGGCCGAGCATGCCGCGGAACGGGCCGGGCTCGGAGTTCACGATCAGGATCCCTACGGCGCCGGCCTGCTGCGCGTTGGCGACCTTCTGGGCGAACGGCAGCCCACCGCGTCGCAGGAGCACCACGGCGCCACGTGCGGGGACGGCGGCGATCTGATCCGGCTGGCCCAGTCCCCCGTCCACCAGCACCCCGGACGCCCGGCCGGATGCGGCCCCGTCCAGCAGGAACCCACGGATCGCCTCGGCCGTGCCTGCCTTCACCGTGGAGTCGTCGTAGCGGGCCCGGTAGGTGAAGGTCTCCACGGTGGCGGCGTAGCCCTGCGCCGTCAGCACGTCCGCCACGTAGCGGGCGGCGCGTTGCTCCCCATCCGACCCGGAGTCGCGCAGGCCGATGCCCACGGAGAGCACCTTCACGTGCGCCATCACCCGCTCCACGTCCACGGGGCCGGTGAGCGGGACGGTCGCCTTCGGCGCGGCCGGCAGGGTGCCGGGAGCAACGGCGCCGGGGCCAGCGGAACCGGCCGCCGTGCTCGCCGGCGCTGGGCTGGATGCGGCGAAGGCGGT